>NZ_JAGYWT010000018.1:0-12775 GCF_019279095.1 Microbacterium sp. BF1
CGCCCCTTCGTCGCCGGCGGCGGCACGGGTGATCACACCGGCCAGCTCGTCGCGCGTCTCGTGATCCGGGTCCTGTCGCAGCCAGGCTCTGGCCTGCGCGAGCAGCTCCTCGTTCACAGGGCCTCGACCACCCTCGCCAGGAGCGCGGAGATCACGGGTTCGGCCTCACGTCCGGCTTCGATCACCTCGCCATGGCTGAGCGGGGTCTGCTGGATGCCCGCGGCGAGGTTGGTGATGAGGGAGAAGCCGAGGATCTCCATGCCGGCCTCACGGGCGGCGATCGCCTCGAGCGCGGTCGACATGCCGACGATGTGACCGCCGATATGCTTGGCCATCTGCACCTCCGCCGGGGTCTCGTAGTGCGGGCCGCGGAACTGCGTGTAGACGCCCTCGTCGAGCGTCGGATCGACGGTGCGGGCGACGTCGCGCAGGCGCTTCGAATAGAGGTCCGTGAGGTCGACGAACGTGGCGCCCTCGAGCGGGGAGTCTGCGGTGAGGTTGATGTGGTCGCTGATGAGCACGGGCTGACCGGGCGTCCACGTCTCGCGGATGCCGCCGGCGCCGTTGGTCAGCACCATGATCTTGGCGCCGGTGGCGGCGGCGGTGCGCACGCTGTGCACCACGCGACGCACGCCGTGAGCCTCGTAGTAGTGGGTGCGTGCACCGATGACGAGCACGTTCTTGCCGTCGGGGGTGCGGATGCTGCGCAGGGTGCCGACGTGGCCTTCGAGCGCGGGCTTGGAGAAGCCGGTGACCTCGGTCGCGGGGATCGTCGCGACGGTCTCGCCGATGATGTCGGCGGCCTTGCCCCAGCCGCTGCCGAGGGTGAGGGCGATGTCGTGCTTCTCGACACCGGTCAGACGTGCGATGTCGGCTGCGGCCTGCGCGGCGACCTCGAACGGGTTCGCGGTCGGGTCGTCGAGGGGGTTGCTGTGCGTTTCGGGCATGGATCCACTCTAGGAAGGTGCAGGCTCGGGTGCCAGGATTGCGCGAGAATGGATTCCATGTCTTCCACCACTTTCGAGCGCACTCAGCGCGTCGCCGTCCTCGGCGGCGGTCCCGGCGGCTACGAGGCGGCCCTCGCGGCTGCCCAGTTGGGGGCCGAGGTCACCCTGGTCGAGCGCGTGGGAGTCGGCGGATCCGCCGTCCTCACGGACGTCGTGCCCTCGAAGAGCCTGATCGCCACCGCCGATGCCGCCGTCGCCATCTCCGAGGCGAGCGACCTCGGTGTGAACTTCTACGCGAAGGGCGATCACTCCAGGCCGCTCAAGCCGGAGATCGCGATCAACCTCGCCGCGGTGAACAAGCGCCTGCTCGCACTGGCGGGTCAGCAGTCCGAGGACATGCGCGCCACGCTCCTCGAAGCCGGGGTGCGCATCCTGTCCGGACACGGCCGCCTCGAGGGGCCCACCGCGATCATCGTGTCGACGGGCCAGGGCGGCACCGACTTCGACCGGGTCGAGGCCGACACGATCGTCGTGGCCGTCGGCGCCTCGCCGCGCGAGCTCGACTCGGCCAAGCCCGACGGCAAGCGCATCCTGACCTGGACCCAGCTGTACGACATGAAGGCCCTTCCCGAGCACCTCATCGTGGTCGGATCCGGTGTCACGGGTGCGGAGTTCGCCTCCGCCTACATGAACCTGGGGGCGAAGGTCACGCTCGTCTCGAGTCGCGATCAGGTGCTCCCCGGCGAGGACAAGGATGCCGCAGCCGTTCTCGAGAAGGTGTTCAAGCGCGGGGGGATGCAGGTGCTCTCCAAGTCCCGCGCCGACCGGGTCGAGGTCACCGACGAGGGCGTCACGGTCACGCTGTCCGACGGGCGCACCGTCGACGGCAGTCACTGCCTCATGGCGGTCGGGTCGATCCCGAACACCGCGGGCATCGGTCTGGAGGAGGCCGGCGTCGAGCTCGACGAGTCGGGGCACGTCCGTGTGAACCGCGTCGCGCGCACCTCGGTCCCCAACGTCTACGCCGTCGGCGACTGCACGAACTTCTTCCCGCTGGCCTCCGTCGCCTCGATGCAGGGCCGCACGGCCGTGTTCCACGCCCTGGGCGACATCGTGATCCCGCTCGAGCAGATCAAGATCACCTCGAACATCTTCACCGCGCCCGAGATCGCCACGGTCGGCTACGGCGAGAAGGACGTCGAGGACGGCGTGGCCGACGGCCTGGTCTACAAGCTCCCGCTCGCGGCGAACCCGCGCGCGAAGATGATGGGCATCAAGGACGGCTTCGTCAAGCTCATCGCGCGCAAGGGATCGGGCACGGTGATCGGCGGCGTGATCGTCGCTCCCAAGGCCTCGGAGCTGATCTACCCGATCGCGGTCGCCGTCGAGCGCCGTCTCACGGTCGACCAGGTCTCCCGGGTCTTCGCGGCGTACCCCTCGCTGTCCAGCAGCATCACTGATGCGAGCAGGGCGATGCACCTCGTGAACATCTCCTGATCCACGGAGACATGCGAAAGGCGCCCCACCTCGGTGGGGCGCCTTTCGCGTCGATGCGGTGCGTCAGCTGATCGTGAGCAGCTGGTGTCCTGCGGAGACCGTGGCGCCGGCGTCCGCGTTGATGTTGCCGACCACGCCGTCCTTGTGCGCCTGCAGCGGCTGCTCCATCTTCATGGCCTCGAGCACGACGACCAGGTCGTCAAGGGCGACCTGGTCGCTCCCCGGCGTCCCCGCCGTGCCGTACGTGATGATGGCGGCCACCGATTCGCGGCATTTCCATCGCTTCTCACCTGCCGTCTACCGCTTCGCGCCGCTGGAGATGTCCAACGCGCAACGCGCGTCGATCCATGGCGTCGACGAGAGCGTGGAGATCGCCTCTCTCGAGCGCGGAGAGCGATTCCATCGGGCGCTGCTCGAACGGCTAGGGTGATCTCACCCTTCTCTCGGATCGTGCCGGGGGACCCGATGCAGAAGCAGGAGACGCGATGACGCGCACCCGCACCTTGGGCACTCTCGCCGTCGTGGTCGGCTTCCTCGCCTTCGTCGAGTTCACCAGTGGCGTGCTGCAGGGCTACTACACGCCGATGCTCACCGACATCGCCCGTCATCTGGGCATCCACGATGCCGACGTGAACTGGCTCGAGGGTGCGCAGCTCATGCTGTCGGCGCTCGTCGTGCCGGCTTTCGCGAAGCTCGGCGACATGGTCGGGCACAAACGGATGCTGCTGATCTCGACCGCGGTCACCGCGGCGGCGGCCCTGGTCCTGCCCTTCACCGATTCGTTCCCGGTCTTCCTCGCGGCGTGGGCGTTGATGGGCTTCTACGTCGTCTGGCTCCCTCTCGAGGTCGCCCTGATCTGGTCGAGGTCGCGCCGGATGGAGGGGCGCTCCTCGATCACTGCCAAGGCGGCGGGCCTTCTCGTCGCCGCGCTCGAAGGCGGTGCGATCATCGGTGCGCTCGTCGGTGGCGCGCTCATCGACGTGCTGCCCCTCACCATCGTGCTGTTGATCCCGGCCGTGCTGATCGTGGTGTGCTTCTTCGTGATCCTGTTCGGGGTCAAGGAGTCTCCCGATCCCACGGGCGGCATCTTCGACACGATCGGTCTCGTGCTCATCTCGCTCGCCCTCCTGTGCTTCACCGGCGGTCTCAGCCTGCTCCGCCTCGAGGGTGGCCTGACTAATCCCTGGTCCTGGGCAGTCGTGATCCTCGGTGTCCTGCTCGTGATCCCATTTGTGCTGTGGGAGCTGCGCTGCGCCGACCCGCTCATCGACGTGCGCATGTTCCGCTCGCCTGCGCTCGGCCCCGTCTTCCTCACAGCCGGCCTCTTCGGGGTCAGCGTGCTGGGCGCGCAGGCTCCGCTGTCGACGTTCGCCCGCACCGATCCGACGGTCTACGGATACGGTCTGGGCACGAGCGGGTTCGCGACCTCGCTGATCATCGGCGTCTACCTGATCGCCATGATCACGGGTGCTCTCCTGTTCTCGACGGTCGCGCGGTGGGCGACGCCTCGTCTGACCCTGATGGGCGCCTCGGTGCTGGTGGGCATCGGGTTCCTGTTGTTCCTGCCGTTCCACGACACCTACGCACAGGTGATCACGAACATGGTCGTCGTGGGACTGGGCTCCGGCGCGCTGGTCGCGGCGCTCCCTGCCGCTGCGGCATCCGCGGCTCCGGCCACGCAGACGGGGGTGGCGACGGGGCTGACCAACTCGGTCAAGACCGTGGGTGGTGCGATCGCCTCGTGTGTGTTCGGCATCGCGCTGTTGCACGGAGTCGCGAGCACCGCGGGGGCGACCGAGGGGACCGCCGGTTCGCTCGCCGGCTACTTCACGGTGTGGATCGTCTGCGGAGTGACTGCGCTCGTCGCCGCCGTGATCCTCGTCTTCGTCCCGAAGACCGCGTTCACCGATCGGACGGCGGAGGCAGAGGTCGCTCCGGCGCTCTGATCCTCAGACCCGCAGGTCGAGGGCGTGCACGATCTGTGGCCACGCGAGCGCGCCGAGTTCCGCGTCAGCGGAAGGAGACCCGCCGCGCGCCATCGTCACTCCGCCGGCCGCGACCGTCTCACCGGGTAAGACCATCCTGTGCCCCGCAGCAGGGTGAGTGACCACCGTCTTCTCCCGTCCGTGCGCACTCCGGCGCGCGGAGATCTCGGCGGCGAATCGGCCACTCGGCCAGACGCGGTCGTCCCCTCCCGCGATCAGCACGACGACACCGGTGATGTACTCCGTGCGGATCGCTGCGGCCGCGGCCGCGTCAGGAGCGCGATCGATGCTCGCCTCGTACAGGGATCGGTACTCGGGCGGCACGGTCGACGACACCCAGGACGGATCGAACGACACGGCGGGCAGCGGCGTGCCCCGGCTGGTCCAGTGCGACGACCAGTCTCCATCGGTGAGCCCGGCCCAGACGACGGATGACGGAGCGACGGCCACCGTCGCGTCGACCGGGTGAAGGGAGGCGGTCACCAGGGCCGCCTCCGCTCCGAACGACGTACCGAAGATCGCGACGCGATCGGCGTCGCGGCGCAGGAGATCGAGCTGATCGATGAACAGCTCGATCGGCACCTCGTGCGGTGCGGGGCGCTGGCCCATGCCGCCGAACCAGCGGATGGCGCGCACCCGTGCACCGTGCCGTGCGAGCAGGTCGGCCCGCTGGGACTCGACCCGACCGCTGGACCCGGCGAGGAGCAGCACGGCTGTGCCGCAGGGAACTTCCGGAAAGGCATCGTGCCGGTCGGCATGCGGTACCGAGGCGTGACGGCGAGGCGTCGTCATCACTCGCGGTCGAGGCCGAAGGTGCGCTTCACGATGGCCTGCACGTCGCGGTCGAGACCGTCGATGCGGGCGTTCACGGAATCGAAGCGGGTGTTCACGGAATCGAAGCGGGCGTTCATCTCGGTGCGCAGCCCGTCGATCTGGCCGTTCATCTCGGTGCGCAGGCCGCCGATCTCGCTGCGGAGGATCCGGACGAACAAGGTCGACACCACGGTGACCGTGCTGAACATCAGCACGGTGAACGACCCGATCATGGTCCAGATCTGCGCGTCATTCAAGAATCCCACTCCCTCATCGTCGCATCGATTCGGCAAGCCTGCCAGAGCGCGGGAGGCGAAGATATCGGTCGTCTGAAAGACGCGCACAACGTGCTTCTGTGTTCTCTTGTGGAGGATAGGTCGGCGCCCGCGGTCACGCGGCAGAGCGGTAGCACCGACCAGAGACCGGGCGGTGTGATCCCACCGCCCGGTCCTGCTCAATCGCCCTTCACGTTGACGAGCTGGCGGAGCGGGTGCCGGATGGACACCAGGCCCGCCGCATCCGCCATTACCTGATCGATCGGCTTGTACGCCTGGGGGATCTCGTCGATGAAGGCATCGGTATCACGGAACTCGATGCCCGTCATCGCCTCCCGCAGCTGGTCGTGCGTGAAGGTCCGCCGGGCCGCCGAACGGGAGTACTCCCGTCCGGCACCGTGCGGTGAGGAGTTCAGCGACTGCGGGTCGCCGAGCCCGTCCACCACGTAGGAGGCGGTGCCCATCGACCCGGGGATGAGCCCCGGCCGACCTGCGTCGGCCTGGATGGCGCCCTTGCGTGACACCCACACCTGCTTCCCGTAGTGCTTCTCGGACTCCGTGAAGTTGTGGTGGCAGTTGATGCGCTCCTGCTCGTCGAACGGGTGCCGAGGAACTCAGACACCTGGCGGATGACGCGGTCCATCATCTCCTCGCGGTTCAGCAGCGCGAAGTGCCAAAGCCGATGGGCTAGAAGCGCGCGGCTCTCGGGCGACACCGTACCGCTGGCTAGAGGCAGCGGGTTGGGGACGCCTCGCTCCCTTCTCCCGCGCCCTCGGTGAATTTTCTCACCTTCAGGAGCGGTCAAGACATGACGAATCTCGCGAACTGCTGACAGCCATCCAGCGCTCTGCACTCTCGGGACTTGAGGTGCACACAGGGCGTGCGCGCGCCTTAGAAGAGGTCTCGCGAATGCTCTCGCACGAAGTGGCCGCAACCTTGGACGAGATCGATCCGCACCTCAGCACAGAATTTCGAACTCGAGTCCTTCTCGAGACGACGGAGGAGACTGAGACGCGGCTCGTGTCCTGGCTGAATCGGGCGCTGGAGTATCGCTCGCATTCCTTCGGATAAGCCAACTATCCGATCCCGGTCCCAGATTCTGTTCTGACCCCCGACGAAGCTGCGCAAGTTTCGGACGACCTCAATCTGTCGTCCGCGCCGTCCCCGTCGGTTCACCCAGACTGAGCATCGGACGTACCCGCTCAAGTTCCAACCCCTGTGCTAGAACCGCGATAACTGCGTGTCGCAAAGGCCCGTTGCAAAGGCGCGTCCGACCCCATGGCTATGCTTGCGTTCCATGGGGGCACACTGATGGGCTCGGGGGCACGCTCGTGAGCGACGGAATCTCATTCGCGCTCGATGAACACGGCGCGGATCCACATCGACTCGTCATCTTGTCGGCGACCGATGCCGACTGGCTTGAGCGACTTGCGGAGATGTACCGAGTTCTCCGCACTGCTCGCCGCTTGCCCGACCCCGTGCCGGGAGCCTTGCCCCCGCTCGCTGGGGTCGACGTCCTCGATACGACGCGCTTGAACCGCATGCTCGCCGACACGCAGATTGCGAAGCGCAGCGGCGGCAACTTCGACGTGCTCCGCTCCGATCTCGCCGAAGTGCTGCTAGGTCATGTCGGAGAACGCCTCGGCGGATTCCGCTACGGTTACATTTCTGTGCGAGACCGTGAGTCGGCCCGTCAACCCGGGCGAGGCATCGACCAAGTCGGCGTGCGCATAGATCAGAATGATGCCATTCATCTCATGCTCGGCGAAGCCAAGGTATCGAGTGATCCCGTCGCACCGCCTCGAGTCGTCGACTATAACGAGGACTCGCTCAGCAAATCCCATGCGAAGCAGCTGAAGATGCGCGCCAGCACTCTTGAGCGCATCATGCAGGCGTACCGATACTGCACGGATCCGGAGACACAGACGATGTTCGGTCTGGCCGGCATGCAATTCGAGGACATCGACCCGAGACTCATCGTGCACCTCACGAGCCTGCTTGTGAGGCCCTCGTCCTTGGCAGCACCAGCAGACTTCGGGTCGTATGCTGATACGCCGGACCAATTTACCCCCGGTGTCATCGACTTCTACCTTGTAACCACGGACACGGACGACATCGAAGCTCTCGTCGACAAATTCGCTGAACTCATCGGCGTCGACTCTGAAGAGGAGGACGCCGCATGAGCGACCTCCGATCCGTGTTGGAGGCTTCGGGCGTTCACCAGATCAGTCGTGACGCGGAGCAGGCATCGATCATTCAGCGCGTGATGCCGTCCGGCGGCGCAAACTTGATGCGGCGCTCGCTTGCTCGCGCTGCAGACGTGCTCGAAACGCGAGCGCTCAGCCTGACTGGCAGGGAGCAGACCAACCTCTTTTCTCAAGCATTCGCGTGCTGGCGTGACGTCGCAGACGCCGGCGTCGCCGAGGTCCTTCTGCTCGAAGATGGCTACCTCGACCGAAACCTCGCTCTCGCGTTCCATCTCGGTGTCACCGGTGTGCTCGCGGAACGTCCCAGCGAAGCCGAGCATGCCCTGGCCCAGGTACTGCCCTCGGCGTCGGAGATGCGTTCAGGGCTCACAGCTGACTCGCCCCGGGACTGGCGAGATCTTCTTCTCCGGGATGTAGCGATCGCCGTCACTCTCCTGATACGAAAAGACGACGGCTGGGCTGACGTTCAGCTCGCGCTTGAGTTAATGGACGGCCTTCGCGCAAAGCAGACCGAGTGGGAAGAGAAATATCTCGACGGAGGCGACGACACTAGCGCAGACCGGCGCGTGATGGAGCTCGTGGCGTGCTACCACCTCGCCCAGCTCGTGACGACGACAGGCACATATCTGCAGTCGGGCAACGGTGGTCGCGGACGCGTCGTCGCCGAACTCGAACGTCACCGCGACCGCGCTCTCGAAGCGGCCGAGCAGATCCACGATGGTGTACTCTCACGGCTCGCACGCATGACCTCAACGGTGGCCGTCGTCATGGTGTCCGGTTCTGTGTGGGCTCAACTGGGCGGTGTCGGCGCCAAAGTTGAAGAGTTCGCTGCCCAGCTCGCTAGCGCTCAGGCGGCGAAGCCGCTATTCGAGCTGTGGCCCTCCCAGAAGCAGGCGTTGCAGCAGAATCTGCTCGACGCATACGCGCGAGCAGTCGTGGTGCAGATGCCAACAAGCGCTGGAAAGACGCTGCTCGCGAAGCTATCCATTGTGCAGACGCTCGCGCTCAACCCGAAGTCAACCATCGCGTACGTTGTTCCCACGCGTGTTCTGGTGAATCAGGTCATGGATGAGTTGCGTCGCGACCTTCGCGGACTCGGCTACACCGTCGAGCAGGCAACCCCTGCGATTCAGATCGACCCGACTGAAGATGCGCTCCTGGAGACGCCGCCATCGGTGCTTGTCACTACGCCCGAGAAGCTCGATCTCCTGGTCCGCGACAGCCACCCCTCTGTGGCGAACTTGTCACAAGTCGTCGTCGACGAAGCGCATAACATCAGCGATGGCGTGCGTGGAGCCAAGCTCGAACTCCTTCTAGCCACTATTCGTCGCGACCGGGCAAACGTCCGCTTCTTGCTCCTTTCACCTTTCCTTCCCGGCTCGGAAATGCTCGCCGACTGGCTCGGAGATGACGAACGTGCAACCCCCATTCGAGTAGAGTGGCGGCCTAATCAGCGCGTCGTGGCGTCAATCGACGTCCACAAAGTGAAGAACCTCGACTACGACGTCTTCCTCGAAACAGCTGAGGCCGCCGACAAGAGCAACCTCCCGTCCGGATTCCGGATGCAACTCAGCAACGAAAACAGTCGCCCGAGCTCTCTGAAGGAACTCACCGCCATCGCGACAAACGCACTGCGTCATCGCGACGGAGTTACCCTCATCCTGTGCCGAGGAAAGTCCACCGCGATGAATCGGGCGGAGGAACTCAGCGAGAGCATGCCGCTCATACCCGGATCCGCGTTTCGCAGCGCTGTCATCGCGCATGTGCGTGACGAACTCGGGCCGAAGAATCCGCTCGAGCCGCTCCTCATTCGAGGCGTCGCCTATCACCACGCAGGGATGTCGCATGAAACACGCCGGCTTATCGAGCAGCTGGTCAATCGCGGAGAGATCCGCATCGTCTGCGGGACAACGACCCTCTCCCAGGGGGTGAACTTCCCGATCAACAACGTCATCATCGAGTCACGGCAGAAAGGCCGTGGCGGGGAGATGACGTTCGCGGACTTCTGGAACACTGCGGGAAGGGCGGGTCGCGGACGTCTCAGCGACCTCGGAGTCGTCGCATATCCCGTCGTGACCGAACAGCAACGAGATGGTTGGGAAGAGTTCCTCCGCCAGGAAGCCGCTGAGGTCGCATCGCAACTGACCGGGCTCATCGCCGATGTCGACGCTATTGCCGACGACCTGGGGTACACGGCGCTAATAGCGCACGAGACCCTGTCGCCTTTCCTGCAGTACCTTGCGCATGCCATGAAGGTGTCGGGAGCGAAGAACGCGGCGGAGGACGTCGAGGATCTCCTGCGGAATAGCCTCGTCTACCGACAGGCGGTCGCCCGGGACCAGGAACTAGGCGCCCGGCTGGCGAAGCTGTGCCGCGCGTACCTACAAAAGGTCGGACCGAACCCGGGCCTTGTCGCCCTTGCGGACGGCACTGGGTTCTCGACCATCACCGTCGACATGCTCCGCAACCGAGCGACCCGAGACACCACTATCAGTGACCACTCGTCGTGGATGCCTGGGGAGCTGTTCGGTAAGGACCTCAGCGTTTTGACCGGTCGTGTCAACATGCTCGGAGCCTTGCCCGAGTTGGATATCGGAAACGATGACTTGAATGGTCCGTTCAACCCTGCGCGCATTGCGGAAATCCTTCGAGACTGGGTTTCCGGAACGAGTATGGAAGACATGGTCGCTAAGTACGGCGACAGGAAACAGCTTCCGTATGCGCGCTCGGCGAAATTCGCGAGCTACCTGTACTCCACCCTCGCGTCCAACGCGAGTTGGGGTATGGGTGCTCTTCAGCGCGTGGCGTGGGCTGGGACGGAACCCTCCGAGGGAGATATCGGCGCCTACGTTCCGTCGATGGTCTTCTACGGTGTGAACACACGGGAGGCCATCTGGATGCGGATGGTCGGTCTACCGCGCGAGGCCGCGCGACGAGCGGCGTCGGCATGGTCAGCCGCTGGCCGCTCCGAGCCCGAGTCTTACAGCGAATTGCGTGAGTTTGTGGGCGGAATGACTGCAGGCGACTGGGACCGCTATGCGGGCGCCAGCAACGTCAGCGGCGACCAGATGAAGCTGCTCTGGGACGAGTTGGGGTGAGTGGTACGCGCAGGGCCTACCCGGCTCTCGCTACAAACGCTGTGAATCCGACTCGTGTTCGGCTGCAGTAGGAGTCGTCGTCGGCCGCTGTCGGGCTCCCGCAGCCGACGCTTGAGTGTCCGGTTTTGAGAGGGCCAACCTCTCCCAGTGAAGGATCATGTTAATGAAACGTACGTTGCATCCCACGGGCGATTTTCAGTGCAATTGGCACATCCCAGGCGAGGACGGGACTCTACGCAGCTTCCCCGGAACTCTCGCGGTTCGTGGCGGCGAAAGGCCCGCCGGAGACATGCACGGCGTGGACCCCTCCGAAGCGGAGGATCAGTATCCGATCCGGCGAAGGTATCCGGTGTTGACCGCCACACTAGCGAGCGGCGGATCCGTGCTGCTAACCGACGTGGAAGTCGAAACTTTCATGCCGGGGCGGGCGTGGGTGCAGGCGGGCGCCGCAGTGATCTCTGTCGCATCGTTCGTAGGCGGGGTTGTGCCACAAGCCAACGAGATCGAGCTTCAGATTGAGTCTCTCGACGCCCTTTCCGGAATCATGCCGCTCAAGCCAGATGACTCAGGGGCCGACTCTTGGGCTGCCCGCCGCAATCCTGAGGCGATCCTGACGTGGGTGGATGCCGGGATCACCATGACTCTCGACTACGTGGTGACGTCTGGTGGCTTGGACCCCTTCTCGCTGCGGGTCGAGGCTAGCCCCCGTCTGACTATCCGCTCCGAATCATCCTTGACGCTCGCTCAGTGGATCGATGATTGGGTGGAACCGATGCAGCGGGTGTGCTCCCTCGCGTCAGGGCGTGCTTGTCGAGTGACGTATGTCGTGTTGAGGGCCAGCTCAGGCGAACCTGGTCAGTTGTTGCAGCTATACGCCCGCGGGATCACGCAGGAACCCTATGAATCCGAATATCGCGAGATCTTTGGGCGCACGACGGGCGTGAACCTTCGGGGTGACGACGTTTCTCTGCTCACCCTGGCTCGAGGGTGGCAGGTGGCGCGGGACGAGCAGCACCCGATAGTGGAGACCTATGGGTCAATGCTTCTCGTTAACGATCATCCCCGCTCACGATTCTTGCTGCTACTTCAGGCACTTGAAGGCGCGCATGGCTTTCAGCACAGGAGCGCGTTCGAGGAACGTCTCGCATCGCACGAAGCCAAAGTAGAGGCACTTCTCGTGAAGGTTCGCGCCTGCACGAATGCGAAGGACCGAAACAAGATCAAGAGCGCGATGAAACTCGTTCATCCCGGTCTGGAGGAAGCGCTCACCGACGTCTTCGATTTGCTTCCCATCGACACGCTGCCGTGGTTCGAACGGACATCGCTCGTGAAGCACGTCAGGGCGAGAGAGAACGTGACTGTGGTCGGAGCGCTCCGCACTGTCCGCAACGACCTCGCGCATGGTAATCGCGGCTACGACACCGATGACCTACGTCGAGTCGTGTTACTGCTAGACCGAGTTGTTAGGGCGCAGGCCCTCAAACATCTTGGCTGCTCAGAACCGACGATTGAGAGGGTGCTCCGCAGCGGTGGAAAACGCTGAAGACATCCATCGGGCTACCGGTTCTGCACCACCAGTCAACATGCGCGCAGTCAACTGACGGTTGATGCCGACGTCGCGCAGCACCGCATCGGCACCGCACCGGACTAGCTCTCAGAGGCCAATGTTCTACTGGGGGGACTGCTGACGGTTTGGTTGGCTCCAACGCTGTGAGGATTTTGAAGCGCCCTGGGTCTGATGGAGACTCGCGCTATTTGATTCCGACCAGCAGGTTGCGGTCGCCGTGGACAGCATAGAACGCGTTCTCGAACTCGGCGGGTGGGATGTCGCCGAGGTAGCCGTGGAGGCGCTGTGTGTTGTGCCAGTGCACCCATCCGAGGGTCGCGAGCTCGAGATCTTCGATGGTCTTCCACGGCTCGGGGCGTGCGGGGCCTCGGACGAGTTCGGCCTTG
>NZ_JAGYWT010000180.1:0-4845 GCF_019279095.1 Microbacterium sp. BF1
GAGCAGCAAGGGCTCCCGGAGCGTCTCCGGGAGCGAGTGGAGGGCGGTGAGCGCGCCGTCGAGGAACACCCGGACCTCCACGGCGGACTCCACGCTCGCCCCCTCGCCCGCCACGTCTTCCTCCAGGACGGCCTCCGGCCGCCGCGCACGCTGCCGCGCGAGATCGATGGCGACGTTCCTGGCGATGACATCGAGCCAGGCGCACCTGCGCCCGGGTTGCGGGGTCTCCAGGTGCGAGACCGAGCGCCACGCCCGCAGGAGCGCGGTCTGGGCCGCGTCCTCCGCGTCGGAGACAGGGACCCCCAGCGAGATGCTGCGCCGCCGAAGCCGATCGGGCTCGGTCTCGATCAGCGCGGAGAGCACGGCCTGCGAATCGCCATGGGAGACATCGCGCATTCGTTCGCTCCCCTCGTCGCGGTCGAGCAGGGTCGCCCTCGCGGATGAGGAGACCTGAGCAGTTCCCGGTTTAGAGTAGCGCCATGACCACCAGCGCCCCCGTCCCGCGACAGGCGGCGCTCGTCTACAACCCGATCAAAGTCGACGGCAAGCATCTTCGAGCCCGTGTCCGCGACCTCTCGCGCGAGGCGGGATGGGAGCACCCGGCCTTCTACCCGACGACCGTCGAGGATGCGGGCCAGCATGCCACGGCGCAGGCTCTCGAGCGCGGCGTGGATGTCGTGCTCGTCGCGGGTGGCGACGGCACGGTGCGCGCCGTGTCGGAAGCGATCGCGAACAGCGGTGTGCCGCTGGCGATCCTGCCCAGCGGCACCGGCAACCTGCTCGCCCGCAACCTCGGACTCCCCCTGGGCGACCCGACGGAGATGATCCGCGCAGCGCTCGGTGACTTCCGGCATCCGATCGACATCGGCTGGGCCCGCCTCACGCGACAGGACGGCGAGGAAGCCCGGCATGCCTTCGTGGTGCTGGCCGGCATGGGGCTCGATGCCGAGATGATCGCGAACACCCGCTCCGATCTGAAGAGATCGGTGGGGTGGATCGCGTACGTCGATGGCGCCGCCCGTTCCCTGCCGCGCGCGAAGCCCTTCCGCGCCGTCTACCAGGTCGATGAGGGGCGCCTGCACTCGCACCGTGCTTACAGCCTGCTCTTCGCGAACTGCGGCACCCTTCCGGCCGGCATCTCCCTGATCCCCGACGCGTCGATCACGGATGCCGCCCTCGACGTCGCCGTCATCCAGCCGACCGGCATCTTCGGCTGGTTCGGGGTGTGGCGGAAGATCTGGTGGGACAACTCCGTGCTGCATCGCTTCCGCGCGGGACGCCGCATGCTCGAGCATCGCGGCAAGAACGCCTCGGTGCACTACTTCCACGGATCAGCAGCAGAAGCCGCGTCAACCGACCCCGTCCCTATCGAGCTCGACGGCGACGAGTTCGGCGAGGCCGTGCGCATCACCTGCTGGGCAGATCCCGGAGCTCTGCTGCTGGCACTGCCCTCCGGTCACCCGGTACACACCCTCTGAGAGCCGAAGGGCGCCTCGGGATCAGCGGACCTCGACCGTGCCGTCGAGAGCTCCGCCGACGAGGGTCAGGGTGAAGGGAGCATCGTCGTCGACCGTGTCCTCACCGAAGGAGAGGATGGTCGCACGCGGCGCCATGTCCATCGTGCAGGCCTGGTCGGCGTCGGTCGCGAACGTCGCCGTCCCCGCGTTCCCCGATCCCTCGAGCGAATCGACGACCGGCGGGCAGGACGAAGAGCCCCAGGTGAGCAGGACGAGACCGCCGTCGTCGAACCAGCCGGCGGAGGGCAGGTACTCGGTCGAGGTGCCCGGCGTCCCCGTCGCGGCCGGGTCGGCGTCGAGGTCCACATCGTCGGTGATGTCTCCGTAGGAGACGTTGAGGGTGATGTCGGCGGTCGGATCCACTCCCTCGGGAAGCGCACCGATGCTCGCTCGCGGCGCGAGGTCGGCCGTGCAGGCCTTCTCGGCGCCATCGCCGTCCGGATCCACGAGCGTGACCGTGACGGTCTGACCCTGGGCCTCGACCGTGTCGACCTGCGGCACACACGTCGACGAGCCCCAGGTGACGACGGCGAACATGCGTCCGTCATCGAGCAGTGTGCCCTCGACATCGTTCTGGTCGTCGACGCCGCCTGCGCTGGGGGCAGGCGAGCTTGTCGGCGTCTGCGCACCCGGCCCAGCGGTGCACCCCGCGACGAGGAGCGCAGCGGCGACGAGACCGATGACGGAGGCGAGAGGACGAAGCGCGAGGGTCATGCTCGCAGGGTAGTCCCGGAGAAGTTCGCGCGGATAGCCCGCATCGCCTACTGAAGAGCGGAGG
This sequence comes from Microbacterium sp. BF1, assembly GCF_019279095.1. Classification (NCBI taxonomy): domain Bacteria; kingdom Bacillati; phylum Actinomycetota; class Actinomycetes; order Micrococcales; family Microbacteriaceae; genus Microbacterium; species Microbacterium sp. BF1. The sequence continues at coordinate 2,296 of NZ_JAGYWT010000180.1, forward strand.
TGAGCCGGGCCAGGTTGTCGAGCACGGTCGAGCGCAGCGGCTGTTGCATCCACTCCTCCAGGGTCAGCTCGCGGCTGAGGGAGCGGTACTCGTCTTCGACCTCGCGCACCTCGGCGACGAACTCCTCGCCGCGCACCAGCATCGAGACCTCGAGGTTCAAGCCGAACGAGCGCATGTCCATGTTGCTGGAGCCGATGACCGCGACCTCGTCGTCGATCGTCAGCGTCTTGGTGTGCAGGATGTAGGGCTTGCGGTACATCCAGATGCGAACGCCCGCCTTGAGCAGCACCTCGTAGTAGCTGCGCTGAGCGTGATAGACCATCGCCTGGTCGCCCTCTTCCGAGACGAACAGCTCGACGTGCACACCGCGGTCGACGGCTGCCGTAACCGCGAGCAGCAGCGCCTCGTCGGGGACGAAGTAGGGGCTGACGATCATGATCTTCTTCTTCGCCGCATAGAGCAGCGCGAGGAAGAGACGGAGGTTGTTCTCGACTTCGAACCCCGGCCCTGACGGCACCACCTGGCAGTCGAGGTCGCCGGAGCCGATGTTCGCGTGGGCGATGTCGATGCCCTCGAGCACCGTGTCGGTCTCGCTGTACCAGTCGGCGACGAAGATCGCGTTCACGCTCAGCACCACCGGGCCGTCGAGACGCACCATCAGGTCGACCCAGTGCAGGCCGCGCCTGATGTTCTTCTTCAAGTTGTAGGTCGAGTCGGTGACGTTCTGCGATCCGAGGAAGGCGATGTTGCCGTCGACGACGAGGAGCTTGCGGTGATTGCGCAGATCGGGACGCTGCATCTTGCCCTTGAGCGGCTGCACCGGGAGCATCAGGTGCCAGTCCGCGCCCATCGCATTGAGCCGCGCGATGGTCTGCTTGTAGCGGGGCTTGCCGCGGTTGGCCCAGTGGTCGAGCAGCACGCGCACCTCGACGCCGCGCGCGCGGACCTCTTCGAGAGCACGGAAGAAGTTGTCGGTCGCGGCATCCGACTGCAGGATGTAGAACTCGACGTGCACATACTCCTGCGCCGTGCGGATCGCCTCGGCCATCTCGTCGAGCGACTCCTGGTAGTCGGAGATGAGATGAGCGCCGTTGTCGCCCGAGAGCGGGAGGGCGCCGAGCTTCTGGTTCATCTGCACGATCGGCCCGAACCACGAAGGGGCGTTCGGTCGGAGCGTACCGAAATGCAGGTGCTCACTGGTCTCGGCGATGTACTCGTTGATCTGGTCCTGCTTGCGCCGGCGTGCCCGCGGGAGACGCGGATTGCCGATCACGAGGAACAGGAAGACACCGACGAACGGGATGAAGAAGACCGCCAGCAGCCACGCCATCGCCGCCGTCGGGCGGCGGTTGCGAGGGATGACGATGATCGCCGTGACACGGATGATGACATCGAGCACCAGCAGGAAGGCGGCGATCCACCATCCCCAGGTCTCCGCAGTCATCGCGCCCCCTTGCCACCGCAGTGACCATCACAGCAGTTGCGCACCAGAGTGGGTGCGCTGGCTTCACAGTAGCCGATGGGTCGGACTCAGGCGCGCGGCGGAAGACCCCGTGCGGCGCGCTCCTCGGCCTCGATCTGCGCGTGCACCTTGCGCTCGGTGCGGTCGAAGCGGAGGATGCCGCGGACCACGAAGAAGAACACGATGCTCACCCCGACGGTCGGCAGAAGCGACCATGCCGCGGCGAGCCAGAAGTTGTCCATCACTCCATGGTACGCGAGCCACTGTTCGTGCACAGTTCCGGGCTCACAGGATCTGTGTCCACAGGCCCCCTTTCGGCGCCCACCGGTGCGCGCGCTCGACCACACTCTGGGGATGACCACAGTTCTCCGCGCCGCAGATTCCGCCGCCTTCCTCGGCATCGTCCCCACTCTCGCGGGCTTCACGCCTCGTCGGAGCACCGTGCTCCTCCCCTTCCGGGGCACCCGCACCGACGGGGCCATGCGTCTCGACCTCCCCCGCGACGGCACCGACCTCGAGGCCTACGCCGACGCCGCGGTCGGCCTCGTGGCTCGCGTATCCGGGACGGATGCGGTCGCCGTCGTCGTCTACACCGACGAGGAGGCGCACCCCACACGAGACGGCCTCGTCCTCCCGCATGCGGTGATGCTCGACGAGCTCTTGGGATGCGCCGAGGATGCAGGGCTCCGCGTGGTCGACGCCCTCTGTGTGACCCCTTCCGGGTGGTCGAGTTACATCGACGACGAGCCGGAGCTCGGATCGCTGACGCAGATCAGTCGTCCGTCCGATCTGCTGCCGACGGGCGATGTCTCCGGAGACCAGAGCGTCGGCGCGGAACTCCCCACGATCGATCTCGCGGAGAAGGAGCGTGTGGGAAGAGCCTCGGTCGAGCTCGCCGCGCTCCTCGACGGGAAAGGACGAGGTCGGCTGACGGCGCGGGAGAATCCGCAGCTCGTCGCCGGGATGACCTGAACCAGCTCGAGGGCTTCTGGCCGCACAAGGTGCTGCAGATGCAGCGCAACTGGATCGGTCGCTCGGTGGGTGCCGACGTCGACTTCCTCATCGAGGGTCGCGAGGAGCCGGTCACG
>NZ_JAGYWT010000181.1:0-4799 GCF_019279095.1 Microbacterium sp. BF1
GCTGCGTCGCGCGCTCACGCGGGTGGGCGCCGACGGCTGGATCACCCTCGACGACGACCTCGGCGAGCACGGGGTGCGTCTCTCCGGTGGTCAGCGTGCGCGGCTGGCACTGGCTCGTGCGCTGTGCCGGGAGCCGAGGGTGCTCATCGTCGACGAGATCACCGCGAGCCTGGATGCCGAATCGGAGCGCATCATCTCCGATGTGCTCGAGGACTTCGACGGGACGGTCATCGCCGCCTCCCACCGGCGGGAGACGCTGGGGAGATTCGGACGGGTGGTCGGTGTGGAGAGAGAAGGTGTGGAGCGCGAGGAGGCTGCGGCTACAGCCGGTCCACTCCGGTGACCGTGACGACGGCCTGACCTGCGTCGTCGGAGTCGGCGAGGTCGATCGTCGCGGTGATGCCCCAGTCGTGATCGCCGGCGGGGTCGTCGAAGATCTGCCGCACGCTCCAGGAGGTGGCGCCCTCGGTGAGGATCAGCAGCTTCGAGCTGCGGGCATCGGCACCGGTGAGGATCTCGTCGTGGTCGGCGAAGTACCCGTCGAGGGCATCGGACCAGGCGTCGGCGCCGAAGCCCGGATCGAGCTCGGCCAGCGCGTCCACGTCTTCCCTCGCGGCGAGCTGCACGCGGCGGAACAGCTCGTTGCGCACCAGGATGCGGAACGCGCGGATGTTGCTCGTGAGGCGCTTGGGCGCGGGCGGGACGATCGGCTCGTCGGGCGCGTGCGGATCGAAGCGCCCGTTGTCGACGCCGGCGATCAGCTCCTCCCACTCGTCGAGCAGGCTGGAGTCGACCTGTCGCACGAGCTCGCCGAGCCATTCGATCAGGTCGCGCAGATCCTCGTCCTTGAACTCCTCCGGGATGGTCTGCGAGGCCGCCCGGTAGGCGTCGGAAAGGTAGCGCAGCACCACGCCCTCGGAGCGCGCGATCTTGTAGTACGCGACATATTCCCCGAACGACATGGCGCGCTCGTACATGTCGCGCACGACCGACTTGGGGTGCAGCTCGAAGTCGCGGATCCAGGGCTGCGCCGCGCTGAAGGTCTCGAACGTCGCGGTCAGCAGCTCGTCGAGCGGTTTCGGGTAGGTGATCTGCTCGAGCAGCTCCATGCGCTCGTCGTACTCGATGCCCTCGGCCTTCATCGCCGCGACCGCTTCGCCGCGGGCCTGGAACTCCTGCTGGCTCAGCACCGCGCGCGGATCATCGAGCGTCGACTCCACGATCGAGATCATGTCGAGCGCATACGAACCGGTACCAGTGCCGGCGGAGGGATCGGGGTCGAGCAGCTCGAAGGCGGCCAGGGCGAACGGCGACAGCGGCTGGTTGAGGGCGAAGTTCGGCTGCAGATCGACCGTGAGGCGGACGTCTCCCTCCGGGGTCTTCTCGACGATGCCCGATTCGCGGAGCGTGCGGTAGATGCCGATGGCCCTGATCGCGAGCTCGCGTTGGCGCTTCCGCGGCTCATGGTTGTCGTATACCAGCGCACGCATATTCGCGAACACATCGCCGCCACGGGCGATCACGTTGAGCATCATCGCGCTGGTGATCTGCATGTGCGAGGTCAGGGTCTCCGGCACGGCGTCGATGAGCTTGCGGAAGGAGGGCTCTCCCCACGACACGAACCCGTCCGGCGCCTTCTTGCGGACGATCTTGCGCTTCTTCTTCGGGTCGTCGCCGGCCTTCTTCACGGCCGCGACGTTCTCGCTCTCGTGCTCGGGCGCCTGTGCAACCACCGTGCCGGCGGTGTCGTAGCCCGCACGTCCTGCGCGACCGGCGATCTGATGGAACTCGCGGGCGTTCAGCTGCCGCATCCTGGTGCCGTCGAACTTCGTGAGCGCGGTGAGCAGCACGGTGCGGATCGGCACGTTGATGCCCACGCCGAGGGTGTCGGTGCCGCAGATCACGCGCAGCAGTCCGCGCTGGGCGAGCTGCTCGACCAGTCGTCGGTACTTCGGCAGCATGCCGGCGTGGTGCACGCCGATCCCCGCGCGCAGGAAGCGGGAGAGGGTCTTGCCGAACGCGGTCGTGAAGCGGAACTCGGCGATCAGCGCCGCGATCTCGTCACGCTGCTCGCGAGTGGCGACCTTCGTGCTGGAGAGCGCCTGGGCCCGCTCCATCGCCGCGGCCTGAGAGAAGTGCACGACGTAGATCGGTGCCTGCCCCGTGCTCAGCAGGTCATCGATGGTCTCGTGGATCGGCGTCGTCTCATAGAAGAAGTGCAGGGGGACGGGACGCTCGACACCGGTCACGGTCGCCGTCTCGCGACCGGTGCGCCGGGTGAGATCGGTCGCGAGCTCTGTCACGTCGCCGAGAGTCGCCGACATCAGGATGAACTGGGCCTGCGGCAGCTCGAGCAGGGGCACCTGCCATGCCCAGCCGCGGTCGGGGTCGGCGTAGAAGTGGAACTCGTCCATCACGACCTGACCGACGTCGGCATCGGTGCCCTGGCGCAGCGAGAGGTTCGCGAGGATCTCCGCCGTGCAGCAGATGATCGGGGCATCGGCGTTCACGGAGGAGTCGCCCGTGACCATGCCGACGTTCTCCGCGCCGAACACGTCGACCAGCGCGAAGAACTTCTCGCTCACGAGCGCCTTGATCGGCGCGGTGTAGTAGCTGCGGCGTCCGGCGACGAGGGCGCTGAAGTGCGCGCCGATCGCGACGAGCGACTTCCCCGTGCCGGTGGGGGTCGAGAGGATCAGGTTGTTGCCGGAGACGATCTCGATGACCGCCTCGTCCTGCGCGGGGTAGAGGCTGATGCCGGTGGACTCCGCCCATTCGACGAACGCGAGGTAGACGGCATCCGGATCCGCGGCGTCCGGAACGAGGGCGGGATCGAGCCGCGGAGTGGAAGTCATGGTCCCTCGATCATCCCATCCGCCCGCGACGGTCGCGCCCGGGGCATTCTGAGCCGGTATATTCACGCGGCTTTCGTAGGTGGCGCCACTCTCCCCGTGGCATCATCGACGGACCACGGAGCGGTGACCGCACCGCCCAGAGGGGACGACGATGCCCGACCAGATCTTCACGTTCGCAGCACTCGCACTGTACTTCGCGGGGATGCTGCTCATCGGCTGGATCGCCTTCCGGCGAACCGGCGATCACGAGGACTACATGCTCGGCGGTCGGAACCTCCCGCCGTGGGTGGCCGCGCTCAGTGCCGGCGCCTCCGACATGTCGGGCTGGCTCGTGATGGGTCTCCCGGGGGCGATCTACGTGTCCGGTCTCATCGAGGCGTGGATCGCGATCGGCCTCACGATCGGCGCCTACCTGAACTGGCTGCTCGTCGCGCCCCGTCTTCGCGCATACACGCAGGTGTCGCGCAACTCCATCACGGTGCCGAGCTTCTTCGAGAATCGGCTCCGCGACACGACGCGACTGCTCCGCGTGGTGTCCGGCGTCGTCATCCTCGTGTTCTTCACCCTCTACATCTCCTCGGGCATGGTGGCCGGCGGCGTCTTCTTCGAGAGCTCGTTCGACGGCGACTATCTCACCGGCATGCTGCTGGTGACAGGTGTCACCCTCGCGTACACGCTCTTCGGCGGGTTCCTCGGAGCGTCGCTGACCGACGTCGTGCAGGGACTCATGATGGTGATCGCGCTGATCGTGATCCCCGTGGCGGCGATCGTCGCCATCGGTGGATTGGCCGAGACGGGCGCGCTGATCGACGAGGTCGCGCCGGACCACCTCTCGATGCTCTCCGGGACGGCCCTCACCGGAGGCACCGTCCTCGCCATCGTCTCCTCCCTCGCCTGGGGTCTCGGGTACTTCGGACAGCCGCACATCATCGTGAGGTTCATGGCTCTGCGCTCGCCGCAGGAGGCGAAGAGCGCCCGACGCATCGGCATCTCCTGGATGGTCGTCTCCCTCGGGGGCGCTGTGCTGTCGGGTCTCGTGGGCCTCGCCTACATCGCCAAGACGGGCATCGACCTCGCCAACCCCGAGACCGTCGTGCTTCTCATGTCGCAGACGCTGCTGCATCCGTTCGTCGCCGGCCTGGTGCTCGCGGCCGTGCTCGCCGCGATCATGAGCACGATCTCCAGCCAGCTGATCGTCTGCTCCTCGGCGCTCGTCGAAGACCTGTACGGCGTGTTCCGGCGCACGCCGCCCTCGCAGAAGACCCTCATGCTGATGGGGCGACTCGGGGTCCTCGGCGTCGCGATCATCGCGGCGGTGCTGGCGATCACGCCGAACGACACGATCCTCGGACTCGTGTCGTTCGCGTGGGCGGGATTCGGCGCCGCATTCGGGCCCGTCATCCTGCTCAGCCTCTACTGGCGCAAGCTCACCAACTGGGGTGCGCTGGCAGGCATGTTCGTCGGTGCCGCGACGGTGTTCATCTGGAAGGCGCTCGACACCGGGCTCTACGAACTGCTTCCCGCCTTCGTGTTCGCCCTGATCGCGGCGGTCGGTGTGAGCCTGGTCACCTACCGGCACGACGATGAGATCCAGCATGACGCCGGTGTCGGTGAACTCCTGCTGGATCAGGCGTCACCGTCGCCGGGTCCCTGACCCCCCAGCGCACCCAGGAGTTCTACGACACCGTCGCAGCCGCCGGCGTCGACCTGTTCGTGATCCGCGGCACCACGGTGTCGGCCGAGCACGTGTCGAGCGTGGCAGAGCCCCTCAACCTCAAGAAGTTCATCTACGACCTCGACGTCCCCGTCATCGTGGGCGGTGCGGCGACCTACACCGCTGCCCTGCACCTGATGCGCACGGGAGCCGCCGGCGTGCTCGTCGGCTTCGGCGGGGGAGCGGCATCGACCACCCGCGCGACCCTCGGCATCCACGCGCCGATGGCG
>NZ_JAGYWT010000182.1:0-4770 GCF_019279095.1 Microbacterium sp. BF1
GCCCGCGCTGTGGGAGCCGCCGTCACAGGAGCCGACCGCGACCGCGTGCTCACGAGCCTTCCCGGCGTGGGGGTGTGGACCTCGGCGGAGACCCGCATCCGCGCACTCGGAGATCCGGATGCGGTCAGTATCGGCGACTATCACCTCGCTCACCAGGTCGGTTACGCGCTGACGGGAAAGCGCACCGACGACGACGGCATGGTCGAGCTCCTCGCCCCCTGGGCCGGACAGCGGCAACGGGTCGTGCGCCTCATCCACGCCAGCGGTGTGCAGGAGCCACGAAGGGGTCCCCGCCTCGCACCCGAAGATCATCGTGGGCACTGAGGACGCCACCTAAGCTGAGGCCATGTCACGTTCTCTGCTGCGCATCCTCGTCACCGTCGGCCTGCTGATCGTCGGCGTCGTGATCGGGCTGATCTTCCAGAACGTCTGGCTCGGTGTGCTGCTCGCGGCGATCGTGTGGCTCGGTTGGTTCCTCGGCTACGAGTCGCGCCGGGGCAACAACGCCGGCGTCAACGACGAAGACCACGGCATCGAGCTCTGAGGGGCCCGCTCAGTAGTAGACGGCAAGCGGCCCGGACGGACCGTCGACGACGCGCACAGGAGTGTCGAACACGCGGGTGAGCACCTCATCCGTCATGATCGCGGCGGGGGACCCGAACTCCACCACAGCACCGTCCTTCATGGCGCAGATGTGGTCGGCGTAGTGCCCGGCGAAGTTGATGTCGTGCAGGACGATGACGATCGTGCGCCCCAGCTCCTCCGCCGCCCGCCGAAGATGCTTCATCATCTGCACGGCGTGCCGCATGTCGAGGTTGTTCAGCGGCTCGTCCAGAAGGACGAACTCGGTGTCCTGCGCCAGGACCATCGCGACGTACGCGCGCTGGCGCTGCCCGCCGGAGAGCTCATCCAGATAGCGGCCCTCCAAGGCGCCGAGGTCGAGGAAGTCGATGGCCCGACTGATGATCTCCTCGTCGCCGCGATTCAGCCGCCCCTTCGAGTGCGGGAAGCGCCCGAAGCCGACGAGCTGGCGCACGGTGAGCCGGGTCACGAAGTGGTTCTCCTGACGCAGGATCGACACGACCTTCGCCAGGTCCTTCGACTTGGTGGAGGCCACGTCGAGTCCCGCGATCTCGATCGCACCGGCGTCCATTCCACTGAGACGACCGATCATCGTGAGCAGGGTCGACTTGCCCGCCCCGTTCGGACCGATGAGGGCGGTGATGCCGCCGGCGGGTATCTCGAAGTCGACGGGGCCGATCGCGACCTCGCTGCTGTAGTCCCGGCGAACGCCGTCGAGAGCGATCACAGTCTGCCCTTTCTGAGGATGACGATGAGGAATACGGTGCCGCCGACGAGCTCGATGAGGATCGACACCATCCCCTGCGCGTAGAAGACGTTCTTCATCACGAAGTACGCCCCGGCCAGGATCGTGAAGGCCGTGAGCACCGCGACGGGGAAGATCAGCCGGTGGTCATGCGTGTCGGCGAACTGGTAGGCGAGCGTGGCCACCAGGAAGCCGAGGAACGTCATCGGTCCCACCAGAGCCGTCGATGTCGCCATCAGCACGGCGACGAGGAACAGCACGATGAACAGCTCACGGCGATGATCGACGCCCAGGGAGCGCGCGGCATCGGGCCCGAGCGCCATCAGGTTGAGCCGACGCGAGCGGAGCCACAGCAGCGCAGACGCCGCCACGACCAGTGGGATCGCCAACGGCAGGTACGAGGAGTCGGCGTTGGAGACATTGCCGAACAGGCGCGCGGCCAGCACGTCGAACTCGCTGGGTGTGAGCAGGCGCTGCATGAAGGTGGAGATCGCCCCGAGGCCTCCCCCGATCACGATGCCCACCAGGAGCATGATCTGCAGATTGCCGTAGCGGCCGGACAGCAGCCAACCGTAGAGGGCGACCGCGAGAGCGACCATGATCGCGACCTGGATCGCGAACTGCCCGATGCCCTGGATCGCCACGATCCCTGCCACGCCGAACAGGTACACGGTCGAGGTCTGCACCACGCGGTACAGCGATTCGAAACCCATGATCGACGGGGTGATGATGCGGTTGTTGGTGACGGTCTGGAAGCTCACCGTGGCGATGGCCTGCGCGACCGCGACGAGCGCCATGACCGTGACGTCGGTCGCCCGGTGCTGGGCGATCCGCCAGAACCCGGTGGAGCCGACCGGCATCGGATTCGCCCACGCCAGCAGGCCGAAGCCCGAGACGACGGCGAGGACGAGAAGGGTCCCGAGCACAACGAAGTAGCGACGGCGCGCACGCGGGGTCGTGAACGAGCCCGCCGACCGCAGCGGGCCGGTGGTCGCCACCTCGCTCATCACGCCGCTAGCCACGTCGACGCTGCCTCAGCAGGAGGAGCACGAACACCACGGCACCGACCACCCCGAGGATCAGCGACACCGGCACCTCGAACGGCATGATGATGGTGCGTCCGATGATGTCGCACACCGTGACGATCGCGATGCCGAGCAGGCACACCCACGGCAGGTTGCTGCGCAGGTCGTCGCCGCGCACCATCGAGACGATGTTCGGCACGATGAGCCCGAGGAAGGGAAGATTGCCGACGACCACGGTGACCACACCGGTGGTGACCGCGATCAGCACCGTTCCGAGCAGGATGATCCTGTTGTAGTTCACGCCGACGTTGGTGGCGACCTCTTCGCCGAGGCCGGCGATGGTGAGTCGATCGGCGACGATGAACACGATCACGCCGACGATCGCCACGATCCAGAGCATCTCGTACTGGCCGCGCATCACCGAGGTGAAGCTGCCCGCGAACCAGACGCCGATGATCTGCAGCGAGTTCGTCGCCAGCGCGAGGTACGTCGACAGCGCGCCGACGACCGCACCGAGCATGATCCCGACGATCGGCACGATGAGGGAGGACTTGAGGGCGACCCGCCGCAGGAACGCGAAGAACACCATCGTGCCGACGAAGGCCGCGAGCACCGCACCGGCCATCCGCAGCGAGAGCGACGGCTGCGGCACGAGGATCATGACCAACAGGAGTCCGAGCCCCGCCCACTCGGTCGTTCCGGTCGTCGTCGGCTCGACGAAGCGGTTCTGGGTAAGCAGCTGCATCACCAGACCCGCCATGGCCATCGAGGCTCCGGCCAGGACGAGGGCGATCGTGCGGGGGACGCGCGTGATCTGGAACATCTGCGCGCCGTCTTCCGCGCCGGTGACGTCGTACACCCCGGTGAAGAGCGAGATCACGAGGAGCACGGCGACGACGAGCACGCCGATGAGCAGTTTCACGTCGAAGAGCCGCCCGGCGTTGCGGGGCGGCGAAGCGATGTCGGTGGAGACCATGATGACGATGCGGCGGCATCCGGGTCACCCGGATGCCGCCGCAGTACCTCAGTTCTTCGCGCTCTTCTCGAGGGCGTCTGCGAGGTCGTTGAGGAATGCCGTGTACGTCTGGATGCCCTCGTTCAGGTAGGTGTCGGTGGGCATGTAGACGAGCTGCTTCTCCTTGACGGCGGTGACGCCGGCAAGCGCCTCCGAGCTCTCGAGGATCTCGGCCGCCTGCACGTAGTCGGGGGTCTCGGCGGCGAACACGGCGTCGCGGTCGAGCACGAGGATCCAATCGGGGTTCGAGGTGGCGATCGCTTCGACCGAGATCTCGTCGCCCTGGTGGTCGTCGGTCGCGTCGTCGACCTCGAGTGCGGGGGTCAGCCCGAGGATGTCGTAAATCGGTCCGAGCGAGCGTCCGACGGTCGGGGCGAGGTAGCCGATCTCGCCGCCGGAGGTGTTCACGGCCATGACGGTGTCGGCGTCGTCGTAGGCGGCCTTGGCGCGCTCGACGGCAGCATCGAAGTCGTCGACGAGCTTGTCGGCCTCGTCCTGCTTGCCGAAGATCTCACCGAGCACGGTGACCTGACGCTTGAGCTCCTCGTCGAAGGGCTCACCCTCGCGCGGCTCGAGGTCGATGATCGTGGCGTCGGGCACGAGGTCCGCGATCGCCGTGTTGTGCTGCGTGAACCGCTGGCCGCTGATGATCAGGTCGGGCTCGACGGCGACGACCGCTTCGAGGTCGGGCTCGCTGTGGAGCCCGATGTCGACGATCGCGTCGTCCTTCACGTACGACACGGTCTCCGGCATGAGCGCGACGGCGGCGGCGGAGAGTTCGACGCCCCAGTCGGAGAGCGTCTGGAATGTGCGGTTGTCGAGGGCCACGACAGACGCGGGAGGCGTCGGGATCTCGTGCGTGCCGGTGTTGTCCTCGATCGTGACGGATGCTGCCGCGGGTTCGGTCTTCTCCGGTTCCGCCGAGCCGCCGGAAGCGCACCCGGCGAGGGCGAGGAGGCCGACGAGAGCGACGCTCGTGGCGGTGAGGGTTCTGGGCACGGACATGGAGAGACTCCTGTTCTGCGGGATCGGTGCGCACACGATGGGCGCCGGGGTGACGAGCAGGGATCACCGTCGCCCGTCACTTTAGGTTAGCCTTACTTTATGAGCGATACGAAATCCGGTTTCTCGATCGAGCGTCGCGGCCTGGAGCTGCGCTTCCGCAACGTCACGCTGAGTGCCCGCGAATGGCTGGCACCGGACTTCGTGCGCGTGCGGCTGACCGGTTCAGACCTCGCGGGCTTCGACTCCCCCGGCTCCGACGACCACATGCGCCTGTTCTTCCCCGCAGGCCCGACCGGGTCCGTCGAAGAGCTGCGAGCATCCCCGAGCCGCGAGTACACCCCGCTCGCGTGGGGCGAAGACTGGCTCGACGTCGAGTTCGCCGTGCACGGCGACCAGGG
>NZ_JAGYWT010000183.1:0-4712 GCF_019279095.1 Microbacterium sp. BF1
GCGCGGAGGCGCCCTGACCGTGAAGGTCCGCCGCGCGACTCGTCGCTCGGGCCGAACACCTTCAACGGATCGATCGCGACGCGGGCGGCGTCGAGATTGCGGGGGTGCCGGCCGCCGATGTGACGTTCGGCGCCGGTCTCTCCATCTCGGAGGAACAGGTCGACCCGGTCGTTTCGCAGTTCTCGGCCGGCGACCAGCAGGTTGTCCGGAAGACCCTCGATCGTGGAGACGGGGAGGGAGACGAGCCGGATGATCTTCTTCGAGCGCGTTGCAACCCGATCGAGATCATGGACCTGTCGTTCTCGGTGCAGCTCTTCGCCGTCGAGCACCTTCTCGCCCACGAACTGCCCGCCGGCGTGCATCCGCTCCCGGCCGAGGCCGACGTCACGATCGGCACCACGACCCCGGTGAGGGCGTTGTCGGCGTCGATGTCGGTCGCCGCCTGCTCGAACTGCGACTGGTACAGACGCCAGTAGGCGCCCTGCGCGGCGATCAGCTCGTCGTGCGTGCCCTTCTCCACGATGTCGCCATGCTCCATCACCAGGATGAGGTCGGCGTCGCGGATCGTCGACAGACGGTGCGCGATCACGAACGATGTACGTCCTTCACGGAGCGCGGCCATCGCGTGTTGGAGCAGCAGCTCGGTGCGGGTGTCGACCGCCGAGGTGGCCTCATCGAGGATGAGGATCGACGGCTGCGCGACGAAGGCTCGCGCGATGGTGATGAGCTGGCGCTCACCCGCCGACACGTTCGCTGCATCCTCGTCGAGCACCGTGTCGTAACCCTCGGGGAGGGCGTGCACGAAGCGGTCGACGTAGGTCGCTCTGGCGGCGGCGAGAACCTCGTCATCGGTCGCGGTGGAGCGCCCGTAACGGATGTTCTCGCGGATGCTGCCGGCGAACAGCCACGGATCCTGGAGCACCATGCCGGTGCGTGAGCGCAGCTCGTCGCGGGTGACCTCGGCGATGTCCTGGCCGTCGAGCATGATCCGCCCGCCGCTGAGCTCGTAGAAGCGCATGATCAGGTTGACCAGCGTGGTCTTCCCCGCCCCGGTCGGGCCCACGATGGCGACCGTCTGCCCGGGCTCGACCCGGAACGACAGGTCGCGGATGAGCGGACGCTCCGGCGTGTAGGAGAACGCGACGTTCTCGAACTCGATCACGCCCTTGCCCTCCACCAGATCGGGAGCGTCGGCGTCATCGGCCTCCTGCTCATCGGCGTCCAGCAGCTCGAAGACACGCTCGGCCGATGCCGTTCCGGACTGCACGACCGCGGCCATGCCACCCAGCTCGGACAGCGGCTGCGTGAACTGCTGCGAGTACTGGATGAACGCCTGCACGTCACCGAGACGGAGCTGACCGTTCGCGACCATCAGACCGCCGAGCACCGCGATGCCCACGTAGCTGAGATTTCCGACGAACATCATGGCCGGCATGATGATGCCGGAGAGGAACTGCGCCTTGAAGCTCGCCTGGAACAGCTCTTCGTTCTCGACCTGGAACCGGTCAAGCGCATCCTTCTCGCGTCCGAAGACCTTCACCAGCGCGTGGCCCGAGAATGCCTCCTCGACACGGGCGTTCAGTCGACCGACCTTGCGCCACTGCATGCCGAAGGCCTTCTGCGACCGCGGTCCGATGATGCCGAAGATCACTCCCATGAGCGGCAGCGTGACCAGGGCCACGAGCGCGAGCTGCCACGAGATCGAGAACATCATGACGAGCACGCCGATCACGGTGAGCACCGAGGTGAGGGCACCGGAGAGCGACTGCTGCATCGTCTGCGTGATGTTGTCGATGTCGTTCGTGACGCGCGAGATCAGCTCGCCGCGCTGCACCTTGTCGAAGTAGGCCAGCGGCAGGCGGTTGATCTTCGCCTCGACGGACTCGCGTAGTCGCCACATGGTGCGGACCATGATCACGTTGATGACGTAGCCCTGGATCCAGGTGAGGAAGGCCGCGGCCACATAGATCCCGAGGACCGCCGCGATGACGAGCCGCAACGCGTCGAAGTCGACGCCCTGGCCGACGGTGAAGTCGCCCAGCGCCCCGACCTGGTTCGCGAAGTCGTCTTGGCCGCCGGCTCGCAGGGCCTCGACCACGACGTCCTGCGACGTACCGGCGGGGAAGCCGGGGAACCCGTCGGTCGGCTGTCCGAGCTGGATGGAGATGAAGCCCTTGTAGACGAGGTTCGTCGCCTCGGCGAGCACCTTGGGCGCCGCGACCGTCAGGACCACGCCGATCGCGCCCAGGACCGACACGAAGACGAACCAGATGGCCGACGGCTTCAGCAGCCCGATCATGCGCGCGAAGCTGGGGCCGAAGTTGTCGGCCTTGCCGGGTGCGACACTGTCCCAATCGCCGGAGTTCTGACGCGCCTGCTCGGCGAGCTCGGCCTCGTACTTCTCCTCGGCGCTCAGCTCGACCTCGGCCACGGCGGGTGCCGCCTTGCCCCGGCCGCGCTTGGCCTTGGCCTGGTCGTTGTCCTGCGCGCTCATGCATCCACCCCCAGCTGCGACTCGACGATCTCTCGGTAGGTGTCGCTCGTCTCGAGCAGTTCCTCATGCGTGCCGACGCCGACCATGGTGCCGCCGTCGAGGACGACGATGCGATCGGCATCCGTGATCGTGGAGATGCGCTGGGCGACCACGATCTTCGTCACGTGCGGGAGTTCCCGCCACAGTGCCTGGCGGAGCCGGGCATCGGTCGTGAGGTCGAGGGCCGAGAACGAGTCGTCGAAGACGAGGATCTGCGGCTGGTGCACGATCGCACGGGCGATCGCGAGTCGCTGACGCTGACCGCCGGAGACGTTCGTGCCGCCCTGGGCGATGCGGGACTCGAGGCCGTCGGGCATCTCTTCGACGAAGTCGCGGCCCTGAGCGATGTCGAGTGCGTGCCAGAGCTCTTCGTCCGTCGCCTCTTCGCGGCCGTAACGCAGGTTCGACGCGACGGTGCCGGTGAAGAGGAACGGACGCTGCGGCACCAGGCCGATACTGTCCCAGAGGGACTCGACGTCGGCGTCGCGCACATCGGTGCCGCCGACGTGCACGGCACCACCCGAGACGTCGAACAGACGCGGGATGAGCGACACGAGGGTCGTCTTGCCCGATCCGGTGGATCCGACGATCGCGACCGTCTCGCCCGGCTGCGCGGCGAAGCTGATGCCGGTGAGCACCGGGGAGTCGGCTCCGGGGTAGGTGAACTCGACGTCGTCGAGTGCGACGGCACCGGGGACCGGGAACTCCGTGACGCCGTTCTCGGGGCGGACCAGAGTGGACTCGGAGTCGAGCACCTCGCCGATGCGCTCGGCCGAGACCGCGGCGCGCGGGATCATCATCGCCATGAAGCTGGCCATGATGACGCCGCCCATGATCTGGCCGATGTACTGCATGAAGGCGAACAGCGTGCCCACCTGCACCGTGCCGTTGTTGACCTCGATGCCGCCGAACCAGATGACCGAGACGACGGTGACGTTGAGGATGAGCATGAACAGCGGGAACAGCAGCACGAAGAGCGAGCCGACCTTGCGCCCGACCACCATGATGTCGGTGTTGGCGCCGCGGAAGCGCTCCTCCTCGATGCGCTCGCGCACGAAGGCGCGCACAACACGGACACCCGTGAGCTGCTCACGCATGATGCGGTTGACGTTGTCGAGCTTGCCCTGGTAGCTGCGGAACAGCGGCACCATGCGCCCGATGACGACGGCGGCCAGGATCAGCAGCAGCGGCACCGAGACGGCGATGAGCCAGCTCAGGCCGACGTTGGTCTGCACGGCGAAGATGATGCCGCCGATCGCGAGCAGCGGGGCCGTGACGAGCATGGTGGCGCCCATCATCGCGAGCATCTGCACCTGCTGCACGTCGTTCGTGTTGCGGGTGATGAGCGAGCCGGCGCCGAACTGCGAGACCTCGCGCTCGGAGAAGCCGCTGACCTTGCCGAACACGTCGGCGCGGATGTCGCGGCCGGCGCCCATCGCGGCGCGCGCGGCGAAGTACGTCGCGGTGACGGAGGCGATGATCTGCCCCAGCGAGACCGCGAGCATGAACAGACCGGTGCTCCAGATGTACGCGGTGTCACCGCGGGCGACGCCCTTGTCGATGATGTCGGCGTTCAGGCGCGGGAGGTAAAGGGTCGCCGCCACGCTGGCGAGCTGGAAGACCAGCACCGCGAGCAGCAGCCATCGGTATCGGGAGAGATAGCGGAGGAGAATTTTTCCCAGCACAGGCGGACTTTCTAGGAAGGATGAAGCGGCGGATTTCTCGGCAGACGGATGCCGACCGACAATCGGCCACAAGACAGAGTGCCACGATCCACGGACATTCGTATCCCCCTCACGGTGGACCTTCGCTCACAGCGAACCGCCTCCCGCTCCGATCAGCGGTTTCTCCGCGCGGACGGACGACGAGTTTCCGGCGAACCGGCCCCGTGACGTACGACCTCGAGCTCACCGGAGTTTGTCCGTCGGGAGTTCCGGCGTCCAGCGTGCCGAAACCGCCGGTTCAACCCGACAACCGTGCATCCTCCCGACAGGTGAACACGCCCTCGCTCAGAACAACCCGGGCTCAGAACAGGGCGGGCTGCGGAACGTACGCGCGCGCGGGGGCACCGGCGTCCGGAGCGAGCTCGGCCAGGGTCGCCGGGTCCCACTTCGGGTTGCGATCCTTGTCGACGATCTGCGCGCGGATGCCCTCGACGAGGTCGGGGTGCTCGTTCACG
>NZ_JAGYWT010000184.1:0-4665 GCF_019279095.1 Microbacterium sp. BF1
CGGCGACCGAGGCCGGATCCGATGACCGATCCGGAGGCGACCTGCGTGGTCGAGAGTGCGAATCCGAGGGCGCTGGAGGCGAGGATGGTGGCGGCTGTCGAGCTCTCCGCCGCGAAGCCCTGTGCGGGCTTGACGTCGGTCAGGCCCTTGCCGAGGGTGCGGATGATGCGCCAGCCGCCCAGGTAGGTGCCGAGCGCGATCGTGAACGCACACGCGATGATGACCCACAGCTCGGGCTCGTGGTGAGCGCCGGACTGCCAGCCGATCGTGATCATCGCGAGGGTGATCACACCCATCGTCTTCTGGGCGTCGTTGGTGCCGTGAGCCAGCGCGACCAGCGAGGAGGTGAAGATCTGCCCCACCGGAATCCGTCGCGACCGTCGGGCTTTCCGTCGTAGCGACGGGTGATCGAGTAGGCGATCTTCGTCGCGGCGAAGGCGATCAGGCCTGCCGTGACCGGAGCGATCAGCGCGGGGAGCACGATCTTGGAGAGCACCATGCCGAAGTCGATGCCGCCGATGCCTGCGCCGACGAGGGTGGCGCCGATGAGCCCACCGAAGAGCGCGTGCGACGAGCTCGAGGGAAGACCGAGAAGCCACGTGAGCATGTTCCAGGTGATCGCACCGATCAGACCGGCGAAGATCAACGACAGGAACAGATCCGCCCCGGCCTCGATGATCGCATCCTCGCGGATGATCCCGCCGGAGATGGTCTTGGAGACCTCGGTCGACAGGAAGGCGCCGACGAGGTTGAGAACGGCGGCGAGGAGGACGGCTGTCTTGGGCTTCAGCGCGCCGGTGGCGATCGGCGTCGCCATGGCGTTCGCCGTATCGTGAAAGCCGTTGGTGAAGTCGAAGAAGAGTGCCAGCGCGATGACAAGCACGACGATGAGGGCTGCGGTTTCCACCGTTCGCTTTCGGTCGTTTGAGGAAGAAGGAGATGTCGACGTGATCGACGTGATGAACGAAGAGTTCACCGTGGGTTTGACTTCCGTTAACCGGCCCCGGTAGATCCTCCCACCCTCCCCCGTGCCGGTCAACTCGACCTGGGATAGCGTGAGACGGTGACTGACGCTCCTACCGCCGACCGCCGCTCCTCCCTCCGCACCCACCACGGTGACACCTTCGACGATCCGTACGAATGGCTCCGCGCAAAGGAGTCGGCGGAGGTCGTGTCCCACCTCGAGGCCGAGAACGCCCACACGGATGCCGAGACGGCACACCTCGCCGCTCTGCGCGAGCGGCTCTTCGAAGAGATCAAGGGCCGCGTGCAGGAGACGGACCTCTCCGTTCCCACCCGCCGTGGCCACTGGTGGTACTACAGCCGCACCGAGGAGGGCGCGCAGTACGGCATCCAGTGCCGCGCCGCGGCCGAGCCCGACGACTGGACTCCTCCGCGTCTCGTGCCCGGTGTCCCGGTTCCCGGCGAGGTCGTGCTCCTCGACGGCAACATCGAGGCGGAGGGGCACGAGTTCTTCTCGCTCGGAGCGTTCGACACGTCCGACGACGCCACGAAGCTGCTGTGGTCCACCGACTTCGAAGGTGACGAGCTGTACACCGTGCACGTGCGCGACCTCACCACCGGCACCACGCTCGACGACGAGATCCCGAACACGGGCGGCGCTTTCTTCACACCAGACGGTCGGGGTGTGATCTACACGACCCGCGACGAGGCGTGGAGGCCCGACACTTTGTGGCTGCACCGCCTCGGCACGCCCGTCACCGACGACGTGAAGCTCTTCCACGAGCCGGATGAGAAGTTCTGGCTCGGTGCCGGGATCACCCGTAGCCGCCGGTATCTGGTCATCGCGGTCGGTTCGAGCATCACGAGCGAGGAGTACCTCGTCGATCTGACGGGGGAGCTGACCGCGGAGCCGCAGCTCGTGTGGCCGCGTCGCGAAGGCGTGGAGTACTCGGTCGAGCATGCGGTCGTAGACGGCGAGGATCGCCTGCTCGTGCTGCACAACGACGGAGCGCTCGACTTCGAGCTCGTCTCGGTGTCAGCGTCCGAGCCGCAGGGCGAGCGACACCTGGTGCTCGCGCATGAGCAGGGCAGACGACTCCTCGGTGTCGATGCGTTCCGCGACTTCGCCACCGTGGAGTACCGCAGCGAGGGACTCGAGCGCGTCGGTCTGCTCGACTACGCCACGGATGCGGTCGACGAGCTGGTGTTCGACGAACCGCTCTACTCGGCCGGCGTGAGCGGGAACCCCGAATGGCACTCGCCCTTCCTGCGTCTGGGCTACACCTCGTTCGTGACGCCGGGGACCGTGTACGACCTCGACCTCGCGACCCGGGAGCTGGTGCTGCGCAAGCAGGTGCCGGTGCTGGGGGGCTACGACCCCGCCGACTACGGCCAGCGACGCGAGTGGGCGACCGCATCAGACGGCGTGCGCGTGCCGATCTCGCTCGTGTGGAAGCGCTCGTTCGGCGAACCAGGCGTCGAGCCGCGTCCGGTGCACCTGTACGGCTACGGATCGTACGAGCACTCGATCGACCCCGGCTTCTCCGTGGCACGCCTTTCCGAACTCGACAGGGGTGTGATCTTCGCGGTCGCGCACGTGCGCGGAGGCGGCGAGATGGGCCGGCAGTGGTACGAGGACGGCAAACTCCTGCACAAGCGCAACACGTTCACGGACTTCGTCTCCTGCGGCGAGCACCTGGTCGAGTCGGGTGTGACCACGCCGAGTCGGATGGTGGCCGAGGGCGGCAGCGCCGGCGGCCTGCTGATGGGCGCGGTGACGAACCTCGCGCCCGAGCTCTTCGCCGGCATCCTCGCCGGCGTGCCGTTCGTGGACGCCCTGACGACGATCCTCGATCCGTCGTTGCCGCTGACCGTCATCGAATGGGACGAGTGGGGCGACCCGCTCCATGACCCGGACGTCTACGCCTACATGAAGTCGTACAGCCCCTACGAGAACGTCCGCGACGGCGTGGACTACCCACGGATCCTCGCCGTGACGTCCCTGAACGACACGCGGGTGCTCTACGTGGAGCCCGCGAAGTGGGTCGCACGCCTGCGCGAGGCCGGGGCGAAGGACGTGATCCTCAAGTGCGAGATGGTCGCCGGACACGGTGGGGTGAGCGGGCGCTACAACTCCTGGAAGGAGCGGGCGTTCGAACTCGCCTGGCTGCTGGACACTCTCGGCCTCGCCGCGGAGTGAATCGCTGAGGCTGAGCTCGTCCGCGGAGGGCGGACTCAGCCTCAGGCGGCTCAGCCGAAGAGCGCCGCCGCCTCGTCGTAGCGGTAGCGCGGGACCGTGTTCAGTTCGCCCAGTGCGTCGGCGAACGGCACCCGGACGATATCCGTGCCCTGCATGGCGACCATCTGGCCCCAGGCGCCGTCGACGATCGCGTCGGCAGCGTGCAGACCGAGTCGTGTCGCGAGCACGCGGTCGAACGCCGAGGGCGATCCGCCGCGCTGGATGTGACCGAGGATCGTCGCCCGCGTCTCGATGCCGGTGATGCGCTCGATCTCGGGCGCGAGCAGGTCGCCGATGCCGCCGAGGCGGGGGCGGTTGAAGGCGTCGAGGCCCTTGTCGCTGTAGGCCTCGTCCATTCCGAGGAGCTTGAACCCCTCGGAGACGACGACCAGAGGCGCGCGACCGCGATCATGCGCGCTGGTCACCAGCTCCGTGATCTCGTCGATCGACATCGGCACCTCGGGGATGCAGACGACGTGAGCTCCGGCAGCCATTCCGGCGTGCAGTGCGATCCAGCCGACGTGACGGCCCATGACCTCTGCGACCATGCAGCGCTGGTGCGAGTCGCCGGTCGTGCGCAGCCGATCCATCGCATCCGTGGCGATGTTCACCGCGGTGTCGAAGCCGAACGAGTAGTCGGTCGCCTGCAGGTCGTTGTCGATCGTCTTGGGGACCCCGATGACCTTGATGCCGTCCTTGGCGAGACGGTCCGCTGCGGCCAGCGTGCCCTCACCACCGATCGCGATGATGCCGTCGATCTTGTGCCCGTAGAGGGTCTTGGCAATGTTGTCGGCTCCCCCACGCTCGCCCTCGTACGGGTTCGTGCGGCTGGTGCCGAGGATCGTGCCGCCGACCTTCGACAGCCCCTTCACCTCGTGTCGGGTCAGCGGCATGAAGTCACCGTCGACCAGGCCCCGCCATCCGTCGCGGATGCCGACGAACTCGAGGTCGTATGACGTCGTGCCCTTGAGCACGATGCCGCGGATGACCGCGTTGAGGCCGGGGCAGTCGCCGCCGCTCGTCAGGATGCCGATCTTCATGCTGGTGCCTTCAGACGTTCGGGAGATGGGGGAACAGGCGACGCTGCCTTCGATCGACACTAGCGCCCCGGCACGCTCGGGCGCCATTCGGGAGCGGCGAAAAACGTCGATCTTGACGACCTGATTCACCGATATCGTCGAACTTCCCGGTCTCGAGTGTTCTCGCACCGGATCCGACGTTAAGAACGGCGATTCTTGACGCCTATGCTCCGCCCAGTGCCTGTCGCAGCAGGTGCATGAGTGCCGCCAGCTGCACCGGCTCTGCGGCCGACTCCTCGACCGCTTCACCGTCGAGAGCGCGCGCCGCGAGCCCCTGCTTCTGGTCGATCAGCTCCGCGATCTTCGTGTCGATCGTGTGCGCGGCGATGATCCGCCACGCGGTGACCGGCTCGCCCTGGCCGATGCAGTGCACACGGTCGATCG
>NZ_JAGYWT010000185.1:0-4651 GCF_019279095.1 Microbacterium sp. BF1
CGAGCAGCTGGGCGCCGTGCGCACGTTCGATCACCGGGTGTCGCCGCTGAGCGCGCTACCGGACGGGCGATTCGACGTGATCATCGACATCGCCGGAGGCATCCCGCTTCGAGAGCTGAAGCGCCTCGTGGTTCCCGGCGGCAACGTCGTGCTGGTCACGGGCGACGGCGGACACGTGCTCGGTCCTCTGCCGCGGATGCTGCGCGCCGTGTTCCTGTCTATCGGCTCGCGGAGCATCCGACCGCTCGCCGCGTCGCCCCGCGCCGAGGTGCTGGCGAAGCTCCTCGAGCTCGTCGCCGAAGGTCGCGTGGTGCCGGTGATCGAGCGCGAGTACCCCTTCGGCGAAGCATCCACCGCCCTCGCGCGGCTGGAGGCCGGTCACACCGTCGGCAAGGTCGTGGTCACCGGCTCCTGATCCCGCCCGGATGGGGGTGGCACCGCACGGCGCTCTGGCGGCGTACAGGGGGCGGGTGACACAATGGACCTCGGCGTGCCCGAGTCGCATCTTCCCCGAAGCCCGCTCTGAACGAGTGAAGGGTCGAAGGACCGCCGGGCCCCTGGACAGCGTCCGCCGCGCCCGTCCTCCGAGGAGAGCACCCATGTCGACGCCTGAAGCCGCCGTCTCCACCGCCCCCGCCCGCACCGCGCACCACCGCCGCTATCTCATGTGCAAGCCGGAGCACTTCACCGTCAACTACTCCATCAATCCGTGGATGGAGCCGACGAAGCCCACCGACACCGCCAACGCGGTGGCCCAGTGGCAGAAGCTCTACGACCTCTACATCGAGCTGGGCCACGAGGTCGAGCTCATCGAGCCGCTCGCCGGGTACCCCGACATGGTCTACACGGCCAACGGCGGTTTCCTCATCGACGGCCGCGCCTACGTGCCCGAGTTCCGCTTCGTCGAGCGCCAGGGCGAGTCGCCGGCCTTCGCCGAGTGGTTCCGCGCCGCGGGGTACGACACCGTGATGCCGAAGGAGGTCAACGAGGGCGAGGGAGACTTCCTGCTCGTCGGCGACGTGATCCTGGCCGGCACCGGTTTCCGCTCCACGGGCGACAGCCACCGCGAGGTCGGCGAGGTCTTCGGTCGCGAGGTCGTCTCGCTCAACCTGGTCGACCCGCGCTTCTACCACCTCGACACCGCGATCGCCGTGCTCGACCCGGTGCAGGGCACGGAAAACGGCGGCCCGGAGCGCGCGAACATCGCCTACCTTCCCGGTGCCTTCGACGACGCGAGCCGCGCCATCCTCGAGGAGCGTTTCCCCGACGCGATCCTGGTGTCGGACGAAGACGGTTCGGTGTTCGGCCTGAACTCGGCGAGCGACGGCTACAACGTGGTCATCTCGCCGCGTGCGAAGGGCTTCGAGAAGCAGCTGCGCGAGCGCGGATACAACCCCATCATGGTCGACCTGTCCGAGCTGCTGCTCGGCGGCGGCGGCATCAAGTGCTGCACGCTCGAACTGCGGGGTGCGAAGTGACCGCGCTCGACGAGACCACCGCGGCAGGCGCCGAGCCGCACGTCGCACACAACTACCACCCGCTGCCGGTGAACATCGCCCGCGCGGAGGGGGCATGGGTGACCGACGTCGAGGGCAAGCGCTACCTCGACCTGCTCGCGGCGTATTCGGCCGTGAACTTCGGCCACCGGCACCCGGCCCTCGTCGCGGCGCTCACCGAGCAGCTCGGTCGAGTGACGCTCGTCAGCCGTGCGTTCCAGAGCGACCGGCTCGAACCGTTCGCCGCGGCGCTCGCCGAGCTTGCCGGCAAAGACCTCGTGCTGCCGATGAACACGGGGGCCGAGGCCGTCGAGACCGGCATCAAGGTCGCCCGTGCATGGGGCTACCGGGTCAAGGGCATCCCCGAGGGCAAGGCGCGCATCATCGTGGCTGCCGGTAACTTCCACGGCCGCACGACCACGATCGTCAGCTTCAGCGACGACGAGACGGCCCGCGACGACTTCGGCCCCTACACGCCGGGCTTCGACGTCGTGCCGTACGCACCCAGCTGCAGGGGAAGAACGTGCGGGTGATCTGCTCAGGCGTGAGCGGATCGGGATCGAGGAGCACCTCCCACCGCGCCTTGTTGTCCTTGCCCGCTTTCAGCTCCGAGATCACGGCACGATGCGCCGTCCCGTCCGGGAGTTCGAACGACCCTTCCGCCCCCGCGGTGAGAAGGGCGGCGTCCGCCTCGGCTGCGGCACCGGTCAGACGCACCGTCGCTCCCGAGACGGTCATGGCCGAGCCCGACAGCACCGATCCGCGCTCGACGCCGACCGCGTCCACCCGGCGCGGGAGCTCAGTGAGGTAGAGCACCTCGCTCGCCGGCAGGTAGGGAAGCGCCTTCTGACGAGCCTCTTCGAGAGCCTGATTGGCAGAGGTCACCTGAGCGCGAGCCGAGTCGAGTGCCGAGCGCTGGGCGCTGGTGTCCCTGCCCTTGCGGAGCTCGTCCCGTTCGAGCTGGGCGGTCTGCAGATCCCATTGCGCCTGCTGCACGTCTCCATCGCCGCCCTGTGCCTTGGCGAGAGCCTGCTGGGCCGCGGCGACCTTCACATCGGCCTGCCAGGTCTCGACGGCGCTGGGTCCGGCTCCTGCCTCGTTCAGCGCCTTCTGGGCCTCCGTGACTCCGGTCTGCGCCGCGCGGACCCCCTCCTCGGCGGCCCGCACGCCGTCGGACGCGCCGTCCTCGGGCGAGGGCACGGGATATCCCGCCTGCGCGTACAGCTGGGCGACCGCATCAGCCGTGGCCCGATCGAACACGTTCGAGTTCACATCGCCGACGCCGATCCCGACGCTCGTGAGTGCCTGCTTCAGCTGGAGCACGTCCGGGCCGGAGACCCCGAACCGCAGCGTGCGGTACGAGGGGAGCTCACCCGGAAGCACGATGACCGGCCTCCCGACCACCTCGAGGGCGATCGAGAGCGGGGTGAGAGTGGCTCCGACCTCAGGGACCTGACCTGTGACGACCGCCGCGCCGGAGAACGCCGACGTGTCGAGCTTCACCTCGACCGCGTCCGCGTATCCGACATCCGCACGCAACGTCACGTCGTTGCTGAGCGGGCCGAAATCGACCGGTGCCGTGACGAGGCCGGGTTCGGGTGCATCGGCACTGGAGGCGTCCGGCGACATCAGGAAGCGGCCGACGAGCAACCCCGCGACCAGGCACACCACGGCGATGAGCGCCACGATCCAGAGAGCACGATTCCCCCGCAGCACCCGTCCCCACCCGCTCACGCGAGAGGTGTCCGCCTCCGTCGCCTTCTCCTCGGCATCGGGATCAGGATCGGCGCCGTCGATGAGTTCGGAGAACGCCGTCGTCTCCGCCGTGGATGCGGCCGTGGATTCGGGTTCGGATGCGGGCGTGGATCCGGTGGGGAGCTTCGTGGTCGGGGTATCGTCCTCGCGCATCACTTGCTCTGCTCTGCAGCGGCCTTGAACGCCTCGAGCTCCGTCTTGTTCTCGGCGATGAACTTCTCCTCGAGCGCGAACTGGATCTCCAGGGACTTCGTCGCGAAGGAGGTCTTCTCGCGACAGTCGAGATCGATGAGGGCCAGCTTCAGCTCCCGCTCCCCGAGCGCCTTCATCTCCGGGCTCTTGCTCGGGTCCTCGAAATCGGCGGCTTCGGTGTCGACAGGCTCCGAGCCGTCGCCGTAGGCCGTCTCATAGATCTTGTTCTGCTCCTCCATGATCGACTCCGCCGCCTCGGCCTGCTTCGTGAAGCCGGGCTCACCCTTGTCTGCCATGCACGACGCCCACTCCGCGTTGAGGTCGACCAGCTCCGGGGACTCCTGCGACGCCGTCGTCAGCTCCTCCATCTTCGTGCGGAGGGCACTGAACTCCTCGGCCTGCGTGATGTCGTCGCCCTGGACCTCATGCTGCGCCCAGCCCTGGCAGCCGGCGTCCTCCCAGCTGTACTCGTAGCTGCCGTCCTCGGCCATCTCGTCCTCCGCCGGGCTCGGGCCGTAGAGCGTCTCATAGAACGCGGTCTGCTCCGACTCCGAGAGCGAGGAGACGTAGTCGGCGTTGGGGTCGGAGTTCTCCTCCTCGGACGGGTTCTCCTCGACCTGCTCCGCGAACGGGCTGTTGACGTACCCGTAGCCGTACTTCTCGACCCACTCCCGCTTCTCGGGCTCCCACTCGCCGCCATCCGAGATGACGGTGCCGTTGCTGGCGTTCGGTGTGTACTCGAACCCTTCGTCGGCCATGCACTGCGCGACCAGTTCCTCGACCTGGGCCTGCTCCTTTTCCATCTTCTTCTGCTGCTCCTCCTGCGAGAGGTCTCCGCCCCACGCCGCAGAGAGGTACTGGCTCAGCGGCGAGTCCTCGTAGCTGAGCTTGTCGTCGGAGGACGCGCCTCCGCAGCCCGTGAGGATGAACACCATGGCGGACGCCGCGAGCGCGGCGAGAGGAACGGTGGAACGCATGCGAAAGACTCCTTTGTACGACCGAAGATGGCCGGAGCCCTCCACGCTAAATCGTCAGACGCGGGCCCCGCATCCACCTGAGGGATGATAAATCACGCGTCGTGAAGAATCCGGGCGATGCCCCTGGCGCGTCCGATAACGGACCTCTCCCCTCAGCGCGCGCGGGGATGCGAGGTCGCGTAGATGTCGCGGAGGGCGTCGACCGAGACGTGCGTGTAGATCTGCGTGGTC
>NZ_JAGYWT010000186.1:0-4646 GCF_019279095.1 Microbacterium sp. BF1
GACCCAGACGTGGACGGACTCCGGGACCAACTGGTTCTCCGTGGCCGCATTCCGACAGCTCGGCGAGAACGCGAAGGCGTCACTGCGCACCGGTGACAGCGTGATCGTGACCGGTCGCCTGAAGATCCGAAACTGGGAGAGCAACGGCAAGCACGGCACCAGCGTCGACATCGAAGCGGATGCGATCGGACATGACCTGCGGTGGGGGACGACCGCCTACCGACCGCAGGCGCGTGCGCAGGCGAGTGCCACGGAGACGTCAACCGACTCCGCGGACGCGTCATCCGGCCATGAGGGAGTCGGCGGCCCCGATGAGGAGAAGGACTCCTCGACGATCGACCTCTCCTGGGCTGATCCGGAGGCGGAGATGACGGGGAGGGGCTGACCTGCCGAGTTCGGAGAGATGAGGGCGCGGGCCGGCTGCTCGGGCGAGACGAAGGGGAAGGCGACGTAGACTCGGCACGTGCTTCGTCGATCGGTCCTCTCGCCCGCGCGTGCAGCCGGCGTCCTCGCCGCCACGGCTGCGGCCGCCCTCCTTCTCTCCGGGTGCACGCCGAGCCCCGCTCCGTCACCTTCCCCGTCGGTCTCCGCCTCGCCCGGTGCGGAGTCGACGATTCCCGCGGCCCCCGTCCTGGTGCCCGATGGCACCGCCGAGGAGAACCTGCCTGTGTTCACGGCGACCGCGGAAGGCATCTGGGCGACCGATCAGCGGGGGCTCGGTCGCGCCTACATCGACGCCCTGATCACTGCAGGGTTCGATCGCGAGGCGATGCAGGTGACCCAGGATCAGACCACGGTAGGGAATCCGGCGGAGAGTCTGCAGTTCTCCGTGCGCTGGGGCGACGATGAGTGTCTCGTCGGCCAGGTCGGGCCCTCGACGGGGCAAGTCGTCACCGCGGTTCTCCCGCAACTCGCCGAGGGGCGCTGCCTCATCGGCGCCACACGTCCTATCGACTGGTGACACGCCAGGGGGCCGGTAGGCTGGAGTGTCGATCTTCGACGCCAACAGAAGGAGCGGTTTTCGGTGGCTGAGTACATCTACTCGATGGTTCGTGCGCGCAAGGCAGTGGGCGAGAAGCTCATCCTGGACGACGTGACCATGGCGTTCCTCCCCGGGGCCAAGATCGGTATGGTCGGCCCCAACGGCGCCGGTAAGTCGACCATCCTCAAGATCATGGCGGGTCTGGACACCCCCTCGAACGGGGAGGCGAAGCTCTCTCCGGGGTTCACCGTCGGCATCCTCATGCAGGAACCGGAACTCGACGAGACGAAGACCGTGCTCGAGAACATCCAGGACGGCATCGCGATCAAGGCGAAGCTCGACCGCTTCAACGAGATCTCGGCACTCATGGCCGATCCCGATGCCGACTTCGACGCTCTCCTGGCGGAGATGGGTTCGCTTCAGGAAGAGATCGACGCGGCGGACGGCTGGGACCTCGACTCGCAGCTCGATCAGGCCATGGATGCGCTGCGCACCCCTCCGGGCGACGCGGCGATCGCCCCGCTCTCCGGTGGTGAGAAGCGTCGCGTGGCGCTGGCGAAGCTGCTCCTGCAGAAGCCTGACCTCCTGCTCCTCGACGAGCCGACCAACCACCTCGACGCCGAGAGCGTGCTGTGGCTCGAGCAGCACCTGCAGGCCTACAAGGGTGCCGTCATCGCAATCACCCACGACCGGTACTTCCTCGACCATGTGGCCGAGTGGATCGCCGAGGTCGACCGCGGCCGCCTGATCGGCTACGAGGGCAACTACTCGACCTATCTTGAGAAGAAGGGCGAACGCCTCGAGATCCAGGGCAAGAAGGACGCCAAGCTCGCCAAACGCCTCAAAGAGGAGCTGGAGTGGGTCCGCTCGAGCGCGAAGGGGCGTCAGACCAAGTCGAAGGCGCGTCTCGCTCGCTACGAGGAGATGGCGTCCGAGGCTGAGCGCACCAGGAAGCTGGACTTCGAGGAGATCCAGATCCCCGCAGGACCGCGTCTCGGTAGCGTCGTCATCGAGGCCAAGAACCTGAAGAAGGGCTTCGACGGACGCTCGCTCATCGATGGACTCAGCTTCAGCCTGCCGCCGAACGGCATCGTCGGTGTCATCGGCCCGAACGGTGTCGGAAAGACGACGCTGTTCAAGACCATCGTCGGCCTCGAGCCGCTCGACGGCGGAGATCTGAAGATCGGCGAGACGGTCAAGATCAGCTACGTCGACCAGTCGCGCTCCAACATCGACCCGAACAAGACGCTGTGGGAGGTCGTCTCCGACGGCCTCGACTACATCACCGTCGGCAAGACCGAGATCCCGTCCAGGGCGTACGTCTCCAAGTTCGGCTTCAAGGGTCCGGACCAGCAGAAGAAGGCAGGCGTGCTCTCCGGTGGTGAGCGCAACCGCCTGAACCTCGCGCTGACGCTCAAAGAGGGCGGCAACCTGCTGCTCCTCGATGAGCCGACCAACGACCTCGACGTGGAAACCCTGAGCTCGCTCGAGAACGCGCTGCTCGAATTCCCCGGCTGCGCCGTGGTCATCACCCACGACCGGTGGTTCCTGGACCGCATCGCCACGCACATCCTCGCCTACGAGGGGACCGATGAGAAGCCTGACCAGTGGTACTGGTTCGAGGGCAACTTCGAGGCCTACGAGGAGAACAAGATCGAGCGCCTCGGAGCGGATGCGGCCAAGCCGCACCGCTCGACGCACCGCAAGCTGACGCGCGACTGAGGCTGTCGTGACCGCATCGCCGGGGCCCCGTCTGCACATCCCGATCCAGCTCCGCTGGGGCGATCTGGATGCGTTCAACCACGTCAACAACACCTCGATGCTGAAGCTGCTCGAGGAGGCTCGTGTGCGAGCGTTCTGGCGTGCGGGCCCCGGCGAGGAGGCCCCCTCGACGGCAGTGCTCGACTCGGGCATCGACGAGGGCATCCTCACGCTCATCGCTCGCCAGGAGATCGAGTACCTCGCACCCGTGCCGTACCAGCGGCGACCGCTCGAGGTGCAGATGTGGTTCGGGAAGCTCGGCGGGTCCAGCGTCGAGGTCTGCTACGAGGTGCACAACGACCCGACGGCAGACCCTCGTCAGATCTATGCGCGATCGACGGCGATCATCGTGCTCGTCGACGCGAAGACCGGACGCCCCACCCGCCTCACGCAGGAGATGCGCGACGCCTGGGAGCCGTACCTCGGAGAGTCGATCCAGTACAGCCATCGCTGAGCCGCTCGCGGTCAGCGGGCGACGAGGGGCACGTGAGACTGTGCCTGGCGAGTCGGTCGGGAGCGGGTGTTCCCGACCGACGTATCACTCCTGGCCGTCGGGGACCCGGATCATGATCTCCTGGGCGACGCTCGCCACGAGGGCCCCGTCGCGCGTGAAGATCCGTCCGGTGGCGAGCCCTCTGCCGCCGCGGGCGTTCGGCGACTCCTGCACGTACAGCAGCCACTCGTCCACGCGCGCAGGCCGGTGCCACCACATCGCGTGATCGAGGCTGGCGACCTTGAGACCGGGGAGCGCCCAGTAGACGCCGTGGGCGCGGAGGATCGACTCCTGGATCGTCATGTCGCTGAGGTAGGCGAGGGCCGCCCTGTGCAGACGCTGGTCGTCGGGTAGCGGCGCGCGAAGACGCATCCACACGGCCTGCTGCGGCGTGCGCGCATCGTCGCTCGGCAGATACAGAGGCGAGTCGACGTGGCGGATGTCCGCGGCACGCTCGCTCAGCATCCGTGCGGTGCCGCCGGGGAGACCCTGAACCCGATTCTCGTCCGGTGCGAGTTCCTCAGGAGCGGGAATGCCATCGGGCATCGGCTGTGCGTGCTCGACGCCCGGGTCGGCGTCCTGGAAGGAAGCGATCATCGAGAAGATGGGCACACCGTTCTGGTAGGCCTGGGCACGACGCGTGGAGAACGAGCGTCCGTCATGGATGCGGTCGACGGAGATCGTGATGCCCTGACTCGCGTCGCCTGGACGAAGGAAGTAGCCGTGCATCGAGTGCACCGCACGGTCTTCGGGAAGGGTGCGCTCCGCAGCCAAGAGCGCCTGGGCGAGAACCTGTCCGCCGTAGATCCGGCCGGTGGGCATCGGGTGTGAGGAGCCGGTGAAGATGTCCTCCGTCGTCCGTGCCTGCGTTGAATCGAGATCGATAACCTCGAGCAGTCGCTCGACGGTCTGGATGGCGTGGTCTTCCGCGCTCATGGATTCCTCTCTGCGCCCCGGGGCGCCGCTCCGTTGGTAGTTTAGAACGCGTGCCGCATCACCTTCTCCTCGCCGACTCCCACACGGCGAAAGACGTCCTGACGTTCGTGGGCCGAGCGGCCAGGATCACCGACGAGGGCGTGCGGCTGCAGGCGGCCGGCGGCGTACTCGCCCTCACGACCGCGGCGCTCGCCCCCCACGGCCTGTTCGATCAGACACCGACGATCCTCGCTATGCGCATCGTGCATGCTGATCCCGAGCTCGAGTGCGATGTCGTCGTCGATCAGCTCACGAAGACCGACGAGCCACACCGCCTCGAGCTCCCGGACACCGGACTCTCGCCGGCAAGATGTAGCCGCGGTCGTACAGGCGCTGGAAGAACGTCTGCACGTTCGTCTCGTGGCGCTCCTGCGTGGTGCGGATGAAGTCGTCGTTGGCGACGTCGAGCGTCGTCAGCAGCGGGAACCAGCTCTC
>NZ_JAGYWT010000187.1:0-4590 GCF_019279095.1 Microbacterium sp. BF1
TCGGCGTGCTGCTGACGGTGGCGGAATCTCGCAGCGATCGCATCAGCAGAGTCGATGTCGTCGGTGCCGCGCTCTCCATCGTGGCGATGGGGAGCCTCGTGTTCGGCCTCATCGAGGGGCGGACATATGGCGGCTCGCGTGTTGTGGAACTTCGCCAGCGACGCCTGGGTCGGGCGCAGCTCGCCGGCCGTCTCGAGGTCGGCCATGCGCCGGCAGTACAGCTGCATGGCGGTGAGGTCCTCGAGCATGTGGGTGAGGCGCTCCTGGACCATCTGGAACTTGGCGAGCGGCTTTCCGAACTGCACCCGCTGGGTCGCATACGCCAGCGCCGCCTCGTAGCAGGCGGTCGCGTGTCCGAGCGCCGACCACGCGACGCCCGAGCGGGTCGCGTACAGCACGATGGAGGCATCCTTGAAGCTCTTCGTCCCCGGCAGCACGGCGTCGAGCGGGACCCGCACGTCGTCGAGCACGATGTGCGCCTGGTGGATCGCGCGCAGCGAGGCCTTGCCGCGGATCACGCAGCCGGTGTAGCCGGGGGTGTCCTGTTCCACGAGGAAGCACCGCACAGCGCCGTGCTCCTCGGCGCCCTCGTCGTCGACGCGCGCCCAGACGAACGTGATGCCGCCGGAGGCGCCGTTGCCGATCCACTTCTTCGTCCCGCGGATGACCCATTCGTCGCCGTCGCGGCGGGCCACGGTCTCCAGCGAGACCGAGTCCGAGCCGTGGTCGGGCTCGGTGAGGGCGAACGACCCGAGCACCGAGCCGTCGGCGACACGAGTGAGCCATTTCTCCTGCTGTGCGGGGGAACCGAACAGCGCCAGCGTGCGCAGCGCGAGTCCGCCCTGCACCGCGAGGATCGTGCCCAGCGATCCGTCGCCGCGGGAGATCTCCATGTTCACCAGGCCCGCGGCCAGCGGGGACAGGCTCGTGAGCGCGGGGTGCTGGACGCCGTCGACGACGAGATCCATCTCGCCCATTCGCCGGGCAGCCTCGAGCGGATACTCCGCGCGGTCCCAGGCATCCGCCATCTGCGGGGCGACCTCGTCGATGTAGGCCTTGGCACGGTCCCACGCCGCACGGTCGGCAGCGGGGATGTCGGAGAAGACCGCGTAGTAGTCGCTGTCCTGACGTCCGGTGATGTCGTACGACGAGACGCGCTCGCCGGGGAAGGGGGAGGCTGCAGTGCTCATGGGGCTCCTTCGTGGCACCAAGTATCGTACTCCTCGATACTCGGTTCCACGACCCTCGCGAGACTAGTCGAGCTGGGACTGCAGCCGGCGACCGACTTCGGCGATCGGCATGGAGCGGGGGAACACCGCCACGACCATGTCGTCCGGGGCGGCTACGGCATCGTCGCCGGCGACGCCGTAGCGACGACGCACATCGGCCAGCGCCGTCTGCAGCGTCGCCAGCGGCACCTTCTTGCGGCCGCGCAGCAGCTGGCGCAGCACGTGGTTGTGCACCGCCGTCACGAGGGCGGCGAAGCCGACCGCATCCAGAGGGTCGACACCGGGGAGCGCGCCGCGCAGATAGTCGTCGAACAGGCGCTCATAGCGGAAGACCGTGATGATCTCGCGTTCGCGCAGCACGGGCACCTGACGCACGATCTGGTAGCGGCGCCTGGCGAGTTCCGGATCGTGCGCGAAGTGGGCGAAGACCGACTCGGAGGCTGCGCACACCGCACCCCACGGATCGTCGTGTCCCTCGTCGAGGAACTCCCTGAGCTGTTCCAGACGATCGACTTCCGGGTGACGCGCTTGCGGAAGACCCAGTACGTCCAGGCCTGGTACGCGAGCACGAGCGGCATCGCGATCAGGGCCGTCCAACTCATGATCTGCAGCGTGTACGGCGTGCTCGACGCATTCGCGATCGTGAGGCTGTACGCCGGGTCGATCGTCGAGGGCATCACGTACGGGAACAGGGCGGAGAAGAGCATGACCACGGCGAACAGCACCGTGAGGATGCCGGAGAAGAACGCCCACCCGTCGCGTCGGACGAGCGAGAATCCGACCGCCGCGATCAGGCTGACCGCCGCGAGCGCCCCGGTGCCGATGACCAGCCAGAGCAGCGGAGCCTCACGGCCCATCGCGATGAACACCGTCCAGATCACGGTTGCGGCCGCGACGAGGATCGTGGGAATCGCGGCCTTCTTCGCCAGGTTCCGTGCGTCCTCGTGCACCTGTCCGTCGGTCTTGAGCGCCACGAACAGCACGCCGTGCAGGAAGAACAGCAGCAGCGTGGTGACGCCGACCAGCAGCGCGTACGGGTTCAGCAGTGCGAAGAAGCCACCCACGTAGATGTGATTCTCGTCGATCGCCACTCCCTGCACGATGTTGCCGAACGCGACACCCCACAGCAGCGCGGGGACGACCGAGCCGATCACGATCATCCGGTCGAAGCCGGCCTTCCACTTCACGCTGTCGCGCTGGTGCCGGTATTCGAACGACACCCCGCGCAGGATCAGTGCGAGCAGGATCAGCAGCAGCGGCAGGTAGAACCCGCTGAACAGCGTGGCGTACCACTCGGGGAACGACGCGAACAGCACGGCGCCGGCGACGATGACCCAGGTCTCGTTGAGATCCCAGACCGGACCGATCGTGTTGATGACCTGACGGCGCGAGACGTCGTCCTTGCCGAGGAACGGCAGTGACATGCCGACGCCGAAGTCGAACCCGTCGAGGACGAAGTAGCCCACGAAGAAGAAGGCGACGATGAAGAACCAGAGCGTTGCGAGATCCATGATGCTCCTCCCTCTCAGTAGACGACCGACGGCAGCTGGGCCGTCTCGTCATGCGGCTTCTCTTCGGTGTCGGGCCCCTTCTGCGCGGCCCGGATGATGAGACGGATCTCGACGACGGCGAGCGCCGCGTAGATCGCGGTGAACGAGATGAGCGATATCAGCACCTCGAGCCCGCTGACGCCCGGCGAGACACCGTCCTGCGTGGTCATCAGCCCGAACACGATCCAGGGTTGCCTTCCCATCTCGGTGAAGACCCAGCCCATGATGTTGGCGGCCAGCGCGAGCGGGAACGACCAGATCGCGACCTTCCACATCCACGGGGCGACAGGCTTCTTGGCGCCCTTGCGGGTGACCCAGAGACCGGCGACGGCCACGAGCGCTGCGGCGATGCCGAGGCCGATCATCCAGCGGAACGCCCAGTACGTGATCCACAGGATCGGGGCGAAGTCGGTCAGACCGGTGGAGGCGTACGTCTGGGCGTACTCGGCGTTCAGGTCGTTGATGCCGTGCACGCACGCGTCGAGCGTGTGGGTCGACAGCAGCGAGAGCAGATACGGCACGCGGATGGAGAACAGCTCCGAGCTGCCGTCCGGTGTGCCGAGCGTGAAGATGCTGAACGAGGCATCCGGCCCGCACACCGTGTTGAACGTCGCCTCGGCGGCGGCCATCTTCATCGGCTGCGCGGCGTACATCGCGAGTCCGAGCTGGTCGCCCGTGAGCACCACGCCGGCGGTCGACACGATCATGGCCCACAGCCCGAACTTGAGCGAGATGCGCATGGTGTCGAAGTGCTGGCCGCGCGAGAGGTGCCAGGCCGAGACCGAGATCACGACACCGGCCGCGAACATGAACGCGCCGAAGATCGTGTGCGGGAACGCGGCGAGCGCGACCGGGTTGGTCAGCAGTGCCCAGAAGTCGGTCAGCTCCGCCCGGTTCGTCGCCTCGTTGAACGTGTAGCCCACGGGGTTCTGCATGAACGCGTTGGCGGCGATGATGAAGTACGCCGACAGGATGCTGCCGATCGAGACGCACCAGATCGTGGCGAGGTGCAGCTTCTGCGGGAGCTTGTCCCAGCCGAAGATCCACAGCCCGATGAAGGTCGCCTCGAAGAAGAAGGCCAGCAGACCCTCGAAGGCGAGCGGTGCGCCGAACACGTCGCCGACGAAGCGGGAGTAGTCCGACCAGTTCATGCCGAACTGGAACTCCTGCACGATGCCGGTGACGACGCCCATGGCGAAGTTGATGAGGAAGATCTTGCCGAAGAAGCGGGTCAGATGCAGGTACTGCACCTTGGCGGTGCGCACCCACGCGGTCTGGAAGATCGCGGCGACCAGCGCCATGCCGATCGTCAACGGCACGAAGAGGTAGTGGTAGACGGTCGTCAGCCCGAATTGCCATCGGGCGAGAGCGAGCGGATCAAGCCATTCCATGCGCGACTCCTGTTCTGTGGTGCTGCGGCGTCGTGCGGTGACGCGGCGGCTCCGTTCCCTCGATCAGCGACGCGGTGGTGTCGCGCAGCTGCACGGTGCAGTCCGAGGCGAGGACGGCATCGCGAACGCACTCGGCTTCGAGTGGTCCGCCTGCCTCTTTGAGGACGCCTTGCATGAGTTCGAGGTGCACACGGCACAGCATCGGACGATCTTCCGAGCGTCCGGCGGCGTGCGGGCAGGGGCTGAGGTCGACCGTGAGCCGCTGGTCGTCGAGCACGGGCTCGAAGCCGCTCTCCTCCAGGTGCTCCACGAGCGCGTCGAGCTGGTAGGTGGCGTCTCGGCCGAGACCGGATGCCACATCGGGAAGCATGCTCCGCATCAGGTCTCCGCGGCGCGCAGCGGCCTTGGCCTTGTCGCGGG
>NZ_JAGYWT010000188.1:0-4550 GCF_019279095.1 Microbacterium sp. BF1
TTGCAGTGTTCTCCGTCCGGATACCAAGATCATCGGCCAGGACTTGCGCGGCTACTGCGGACGGTGCGAGTCCGACGACGCTGCCCCGCCCGTGCTCGCTTTCCCATGCGGTGCGCAGGGTACGCATTGCTGTTGTCTTCCCTGCGCCGGCCGGCCCGACGAGGACATCGACCGCTCGTCCGGAGATGGCGATCCGTGCGAGCGCTGCAACCTGGTCATTACCGAGCACCCGGCCATCACGATCCGGGCGGCGCACAATCTTCTCGATGGTTTGGATGGGGACGGTCGGGCTGGTGAGAATGCGGGCACGCTCGAGAAGTCGATCCTCCGCAGCCATCACCTCGACGGAGGAGTACACCGTTGATCCTGTCGGCCGGAATCGGCTGCTCTCATCAGTTCGACGGAATATGGCAGGGCTCGATGCGAGCTCGGGTGGCGTGAGCCGGAAGGATGCGTGTTCTGCGGCATCGACCACCATGCCGACGACGGCTTCACGGTCACGAGTGGTGGCGAACCGATAGTGCATCGTTTGGCGTGCTGCTTCGGCGGTGAGGTTCCACGTTCGCCAGGTCGCCCGCTTCTCACCGACCGCTTCGACCACGCTGTGCCCGAGCGAATCGATCACGTCCAGAGG
The DNA here is from genome assembly GCF_019279095.1 of Microbacterium sp. BF1. Taxonomy (NCBI): domain Bacteria; kingdom Bacillati; phylum Actinomycetota; class Actinomycetes; order Micrococcales; family Microbacteriaceae; genus Microbacterium; species Microbacterium sp. BF1. The sequence continues at coordinate 635 of NZ_JAGYWT010000188.1, forward strand.
AATGTCGTCAGCACGCAACAACAGTGGCACGTCATTCGCGGTCACGGTGCGCGCCCATCGGGTCGCGTCTTCACCCAGGAGGTGCGTCGCTCTGTCCCGCCACAACGTCGTGAGATCAGCGAGGGAACGGACCTGCTTCTCGGGACGGGTGGAAAGCGTTGCTTGAGCGCGCAACCGAACAATGGTCGCCGGTGATGGTCTTCGACCATGCGCAGCGACGTGTTCTGCGATCAGTCGATCCGTCTCGACGTCGATATGACGTGCACGAGTGGAGAACTCCGCAACGAGCTTCTCCGCCACCGTAGTGATCGCCCAGGCGGGGTTGCGGTCACGACCCTTCTCCCGCGCCTCCCAAGTGACGCCGAGCGTGCGGGTGAGGTGATCCGCGAACACTGCTTCATGCAACTCCGACAACGCAACCGTCGCACCATGCAGGGGGCGTCCGTCGAGAGAGCGCCACTTGCCATCGTGAACGGTCTGTACCTTGTTGGAGATCACGACGTGGGTGTGCAGATGCGGATCGCCTGCTCGCGAGTCGTAGTGATCGAACGCGGTCGCAATCACGCCGGAGACTTCCGCCTGCGCAACCGCCCCGTTGCGACCCACCGCGCCGACACGGGTTGCTGCAACCTCACGTTCGATGTACGCAACCATCTCCGCAACCGCTGCGTGATGTGCGTCTGCAATCAGAGATTGCGTTCCCGCATCTGCGACCGCCCAGAGCACTGAGGCGGACTTCGGAATCGAGAACGTGAAATCGAACCCCGCAACTGCCTTCCGCACCCCGCGCGCACGTTCCTCAGCCTCGATCGTGGCGACGGCTTCGGCACGCTCAGTTACCGGCAGGTCGGCGTCGAGGTTCGCGATGCGGCGCTCGAGGCGCTCCGTCGCCGTGGGGAACTTGCGGTATGCGCGGCCGAGTGCTGCCTTGGTTACGGGGTCGATGCCTTGGCCGATCAGTCGTTGCAGTTGTTCCTCGGTCACTTCATCACCGATGGCGATCGTTCCGCCGCCGAGCGCCGCGACAGCTGACCCAATCCAGCGACCCGGCGGAGTCCCTTCTTCCGTGTAGTAACGCGTCAGCGGTGTGGAGAGCACACGGTCACCGTCCCCCGTGGCGACAGTGCGCAGGAGGTACTTGTAGCCGTCACCAGCAGACATCACCCTCATCGAAACCGTCACCGCGCACCGCCTTCGTCCTGCTCACTAGGTGAACCTCCGCGCCCACCGGCAGGCCGTCCGAGGGGCGGTTTCAGCGGCGGCGCGAACCTCGTTTGCAAGAGGCGTGGCAACCCGCCTGAGCGAACCGCGACGGGGTACGAGGCGGTGGCTGTCGACGGTGCCGTATGACCTGGGCCGCGTCTGCTGAAGGGCAGCGGGTGGGGTGGCCCGTGCACCTGGTTGGTAACTAACTCGGAGCGGTTGTTCGGCTCCGAGTTTCACCGTTCCAGGAGGTTCACCCGTGGCCGACCAGATTCCTACCACCCCGTCCGCGCCGCTGCGCGTCGGGTCGCTGTTCTGCGGGTACGACGGACTCGACCTCGCTGTCGAGGAAGTGTTCAACGGTGAGACCGTGTGGTTCTCGGAGTTCAGCCACGCACCGGCGTGCGTGTTCGCCCATCACTGGCCGCGTGTGCCGAACCTGGGCGACATCACCACGATCGACTGGAACGAGGTCGAGCCGGTCGATGTGATCTGTGGCGGGTTCCCCTGTCAAGACGTGTCCACGGTTGGCAAGCGCGCGGCCTTCGCCCCGGCATCCGCTCGGACTGTGGGCGCGCGTGGCGCAGGCGATTGACGTGCTGTAACCCGAGTGGGTCGTCGCCGAGAACGTGCCCGGGCTGCTCTCGGCCACCGCGACTCGCCAGCCCCGGAAGGAGACAACGAAGATGGACGCAACCCCATCGGCGCAACCCCAGACCTTGTCCCGAGGGTTCCCAACGCCTTCAATCCGACTACCCAGTGCGTGGCGAAGCAGTCACCGGGGCGGGTGCGAGGTAATGAGAGAAGTGCCAGCCGCTAACCCAGCGTTCGAGCTGCGAGAACGCGTTCGCGCGTGGCTCGGTTGCGGACAGGAAGACGTCGTGGAGCGCGCCGTCGATGCGCACCACCGTGACTGTCGATCCGAGGTGAAGCGCCGATCGCGCGACCTCATCGACATCCAGCACCGTGTCTGCGTATTGGAATCCTTCCCGCCAGGTCGTGGGAACGGCCGAGCGGGCGGAGAGGAGCACCACAACCGGCTCGGTGAGGTGAAGTCCTTGATAGATGCGGGCATGACCCGCGAGGATCGCACGCAGCCAGCCCGCGGTGGGACGAAAGGCACGTTCCGGCCGCCAGACCGGGTTGGCGAGAGCGAGATCATCGGCAGGTCCGACCTGCTGTTGCGCGCGGGCGTAGAAGCCTTCGTCGATTTGTGGGCCGGCGTCTCGTGGGTAGTAGCGGGCGCTGAGGGTGATGAGTGGGCTGAGTGCGGCGCGGCCGGTGCTGGCGAGTTGGAATTCCAACCACGGGCTGTTGAGCACCAGCGCGTCGACTTGGCCGGGGTGGTCGGCTGCCCAGAGGCTCGCAACCAGCCCGCCCGTGGAATGACCGAGCAGGAGGAGCCGTCGCGGGGAGCGTTGGGAGGAGCGGATGATTTCGAGCGCGGCGGAGATCTCTTGGTGGTAGTCAGTAAGGTCTTCGATGTATCCCGGTGTTTGTCCGGGGTGGAGACTGCGCCCGTATTTGCGGAGATCGAGGGCGAAGAACCGGGCGCCACGGTCTGCCCAGAACTCGGCCTGCCCGCGTTGGAAGAAGTAGTCGGACCAGCCATGCAGCGACAGCACGTCCACGTCACCCCACCACGGCAGCGGCCGCGACCGGAACCACCGGTCCGCCCACGCCGCCCAACGGTGCGACCGCTGCGGGGTGTAGCGGACAAGGGTGGCGTCAAGAGGTCCTTCGTCGTCTTCCCCCAGGTCGAGCCGCAGGCTGTCGTAGCCGACACCGAGGACGTCGGGCTTCCAGTCTTCGCTCGTCCGCCCGAATCCGGTGGCCGTGCCGTCGGACCTGCTAATGGGCGGCTCCGAGTTCGATGAGGAGGACGCCGCCGATGATGAGGGCGATGCCAGCGGCCATGATCCAGGTGAAGTTCTCGTTGAAGAAGAGTTTCGCGAGGATCGCGGTCAGGGCAACGCCCGCCGCGGCCCAGATGCCGTAGGCAACACCGAGGGCCATCCCGGCGCCGAGGGTGAGGGCGAGGAAGGTGAACGCGGCGGCGTAGCCGCCGATCACGACGATCAGCCAGCGCTTTCCGCCGTCGATGGTCTTGCGGAGGGAGAGGGTGGCGGCCACTTCGAAGACGATCGCGCCGATGAGGAACAGCCAGGCCATCAGACGGTCTCCTGCTTCTTGTGGGAGGTGTGGGAGCCGAGTTCGACGGCGAGGACGCCGAGGATGATGAGGACGATGCCGCCGATCATCATCAGGGTCAGGGGTTCGCCAAAGATCAGCATGGAGAAGATCGCGGTCAGGGCAACGCCCGATGCGGCCCAGATGCCGTAGCTGACACCGAGCGGCATGCCCAGGCGCAGCACGAAGATGATGAACGTGAACGCACCGGCGTAGCCGATCACGGTGAGGATGTACCAGGCGGGGTGGTCAAGTCCCGCTTTCATGCTGAGCGAACCGGTCACCTCGAAGGCGATCGCGGCGGCGAGAAACAACCATATTTTGACTTTGTTCATGAGTGGAGTGTCCTTTCTGAGTTAGGCGAAGATGTCGGCGACGAAGCGGCCGTGTTCGCGTTCGATGGTGTCCATCCACTGCTCGGCTTCGTCGCGAGTGGTGTCAGTGGCGTCTTGGTAGATGCGGGTCAGGGTGTCGCGGACAGCGGGTGCCATCCGTTCGCCGTCGCCGCAGAGGTACACGGTCC
>NZ_JAGYWT010000189.1:0-4517 GCF_019279095.1 Microbacterium sp. BF1
CCTTCCCTACGACTTCGCAGCTCTCGAGCCGCACATCAGCGGCAAGATCATGGAACTGCACCATGACAAGCACCACGCGGCCTACGTCGCCGGAGCGAACACGGCGCTCGACCAGCTCGCCGAGGCCCGCGAGAGCGGCAACCTCGCGAACGTCAACAAGCTCGAGAAGGACCTCGCCTTCAACCTCGGCGGTCACGTCAACCACTCGATCTTCTGGACGAACCTCTCGCCGAACGGCGGAGGCCAGCCCGAGGGTGAGCTGAAGGCGGCGATCGATGAGTACTTCGGCTCGTTCGAGAAGTTCCAGGCCCACTTCACGGCTGCAGCGACCGGCATCCAGGGCTCCGGCTGGGCGGTGCTCAGCTGGGACTCGATCGGCTCGCGCCTGATCATCCAGCAGCTGTTCGACCAGCAGTCGAACACCGCGCAGGGCACGATCCCGCTGTTCCAGCTCGACATGTGGGAGCACGCCTTCTACCTCGACTACCTCAACGTCAAGGCCGACTACGTCAAGGCCGCGTGGAACATCGCGAACTGGGAGAACGTCGCCCAGCGTCTCGAGGTCGCCCGTAAGCAGACGAACGGCCTGCTGGTACTGTCGTAATCGGATCGCGTCCCGACGGGCCACGGCTCGTCGGGACGCCCTCTCAGCCAAAAAACCCCGCGCTTCACGCTTGCTGGAAAGCTGCGTGCAGCGCACGAGAAACAGGGAGACCTGAGTGTCTGTCAAGATCGGTATCAACGGCTTCGGCCGCATCGGACGCAACTACTTCCGCGCGGCTCTCGCGCAGGGAGCGGACCTTGAGATCGTCGCCGTCAACGACCTCACCGACAACAAGACCCTGGCGCACCTGCTGAAGTACGACTCGGTGGGCGGCGTCCTCGACGCCGAGATCAGCTACGACGAGGACAGCATTACCGTCAACGGCAAGACGATCAAGGCGTTCGCCGAGCGCGACCCCGCAGGCCTCCCGTGGGGCGAGCTGGGAGTCGACATCGTGATCGAGTCGACCGGCTTCTTCACCAAGGCCGAGCTGGCCAAGAAGCACATCGAGGCCGGCGCGAAGAAGGTCCTCATCTCGGCACCGGGCACCGGCGTCGACGGCACGTTCGTCATGGGCGTGAACGAGGACACGTACAACCCGGAGACGGATCACATCATCTCCAACGCGTCTTGCACCACGAACTGCCTCGCACCGCTGGCACAGGTCTTCAACGACGCCTTCGGTATCGACCGCGGCTTCATGATGACCGCGCACGCGTACACCGCCGACCAGAACCTGCAGGACGGCCCGCACAGCGACCTCCGCCGTGCACGCGCCGCCGCGATCAACATCACTCCCGCCTCCACCGGTGCCGCCAAGGCCATCGGAGAGGTGCTGCCGGAGCTCCAGGGCAAGCTGAGCGGCTCCTCGTACCGCGTCCCGGTTCCCACCGGCTCGATCGTCGACCTCACCCTCATCACGGACCGCGAGAACCTGACGGTCGACGAGGTCAACGAGGCGTACAAGAAGGCTGCTGCCGAGGGTCGCCTCGCCGGTTTCCTCCAGTACAACGAGGACCCGATCGTCTCGAGCGACATCGTGCACAACCCGCACTCGTCGATCTTCGACTCGACGCTCACCAACGTCAGCGGCAACCTGATCAAGGTCTCCAGCTGGTACGACAACGAGTGGGGCTACTCCAACCGTCTCGTCGACCTGACCGAGTACGTGGCCGAGCGCCTCTAAGCTCAGACACATGACTCTGCGCACCCTGGACACACTGGGGTCGCTCGAGGGCAAGCGCGTCATCGTCCGTTGTGATCTCAACGTCCCCCTGCGGGATGGGATCATCACGGACGATGGCCGTGTCCGCGCCTCGTTGCCGACCCTCAATGCACTGATCAACGCGGGTGCCCGCGTGGTCGTGTGCTCCCACCTCGGCCGTCCGGATGGCGCGCCCGATCCTCAGTACAGCCTGGAGCCGGTGGCCCAGCGGCTCTCCGAGCTGCTCGGCGCTCCTGTCGCCTTCGCACGCGACACCGTCGGCGAGTCGGCTCAGGAGGCCGTCGCCTCGCTCGAGGACGGCGGGGTCGTCGTCATCGAGAACCTGCGGTTCAACGCGGGGGAGACGGCGAAGGATGACGCCACCCGCGCCGCGTTCGCCGCGGAGCTGGCCACGCTCGGGGACGTTCTCGTCTCCGACGGGTTCGGGGTCGTTCACCGCAAGCAGGCGAGCGTCTACGAGCTCGCCGAGCTGCTCCCGTCGGCGGCAGGCCTGCTGATCGCCGCCGAGCTCGATGTGCTCGATCGTCTGACCGAGAACCCGGAGCGCCCGTACGCGGTCGTTCTCGGCGGATCGAAGGTCAGCGACAAGCTGGGCGTCATCTCGCATCTGCTTCCGCGGGTGGACAGGATCCTCGTCGGCGGCGGCATGCTGTTCACCTTCCTGAAGGCACAGGGCCACGCCGTGGCGTCGAGCCTGCTGGAAGAGGACCAGCTCGAGACGGTTCGCGGCTACATCGCGGAGGCCGCCGAGCGTGGCGTGGAGCTCGTGCTCCCCACCGATGTCGTGGTCGCCGCATCCTTCGCCGCGGACGCCGCGCACGAAGTCGCCGCAGCCGACGCGATCGAGTCGACGCCGTTCGGTGCCTCCGGCATCGGACTGGACATCGGCCCTGCGACGGCGGAGCGTTTCGCGGAGGTCATCCGCGAGTCGAAGACGGTGTTCTGGAACGGCCCGATGGGCGTGTTCGAGTTCCCCGCGTTCGCGGCCGGCACCAAGACCGTGGCGCAGGCGCTCACCGAGGTCGACGGCCTCAGCGTGGTGGGCGGCGGTGACTCCGCGGCGGCCGTGCGTCAGCTCGGATTCTCCGACGACCAGTTCGGTCACATCTCGACCGGCGGCGGCGCGAGCCTCGAATTCCTCGAGGGCAAGAAACTACCTGGGCTGGAGGTCCTCGGATGGGCGTGAACTCCCGTACCCCGCTGATCGCGGGAAACTGGAAGATGAATCTCGACCACCTTCAGGCGGTCGCGTTCGTGCAGAAGCTGCACTGGACGTTGAAGGATGCCAAGCACGAGGACGGGTCCGTCGAGGTGGCGGTCTTCCCGCCCTTCACCGACATCCGCAGCGTGCAGACGCTCATCGATGCGGACAAGATCCCGTTCGCGCTCGGTGCGCAGGATGTGTCGGCGCACGACTTCGGTGCGTACACCGGCGAGGTCTCCGGGGCGTTCCTGGCGAAGCTCGACGCGAAGTACGTCATCATCGGACACTCCGAGCGTCGTGAGTACCACTGCGAAGGCGACGACATCGTGGCCGCCAAGGTGAAGGCGTCGCTCAGGCACGGCCTCGTGCCCGTGATCTGCGTCGGTGAGACCGCTGGCGACCTCGAGAAGTTCGGCGCCAGTGCGGTTCCGGTGTCCCAGCTCGAAGCCGCGCTCGAGGGTGTCTCGCCGAAGGCGGACATCGTCGTGGCCTACGAGCCCGTATGGGCGATCGGCTCCGGCCAGGCGGCGACCCCGCAGCAGGCGCAGGATGTCTGCGCCGCACTGCGCGCCGTCATCGCGAAGGTTTTGGGCGACGAAGCGGCCGCGCGCACGCGCATCCTCTACGGCGGTTCGGTGAAGTCGGGCAACATCGCCAGCTTCATGCGCGAACCCGATGTGGACGGCGCTCTGGTCGGCGGGGCGAGCCTCGTCGTGGACGAGTTCGCCGCGATCATCCGCTTCGAGAAGCACGTCGGCGTGTGAGTGCAGCGGGGCTTCGGCCCCGCTGCACCGTATACTTGACCGTTACGGGGGCGCTCCGGCCCCAGCGAAAGGCTCTTTCTCGTGGCAATTCTCGAGTTCGTCCTGCAGGTCGTGCTGGGTATCACCAGCGTTCTGCTGACCCTCCTCATCCTCTTGCACAAAGGTCGCGGCGGTGGCCTGTCCGACATGTTCGGTGGAGGCATGACCTCCGCGGTCGGCTCTTCCGGACTCGCGGAGCGGAACCTGAACCGCTTCACCGTCGTCCTGGCTCTGACGTGGTTCGTCTCCATCGTCGCGCTGGGCCTCATCACGAAATTCGAGGTCATCTGATGGCAACCGGTGGAAACGCGATCCGCGGAACCCGAGTGGGCTCCGGCCCCATGGGCGAGCAGGACCACGGCTATCACGCCGACCGCATCGCGGTCTCGTACTGGGACGGCCTCGGCAACGAGACCGTGCGGTACTTCGCCGCCGGTCTCCCGGAAGAGGAGATCCCGGAGACGATCGATCACCCGCAGTCCGGTCTTCCCGCCGGTCGCGACAAGGAGAATCCTCCTGCACTCGCGAAGGCGGAACCGTACAAGACTCACCTCGCCTACGTGAAGGAGCGTCGTACCGACGAGGAAGCCGTCCAGCTTCTCGACGATGCGCTCACGCAGTTGCGTGAGCGCCGGGGACAGTGACCTCGGTCTGACCTAGAAGAAGCCGCCGCGAGTGATCGCGGCGGCTTCTTCCGTATCCGGAGACCGTGCTCAGCGGCAGCCCGCCGCTGCGTCGATG
>NZ_JAGYWT010000019.1:0-12676 GCF_019279095.1 Microbacterium sp. BF1
TGTATCGGCATTGTCAGGGTCATGGTGGCCTCCTTGCTCGCCAGACGACGAATGGGCGTGCGTCGTGTTTCCGGTGCTGTGTCGATCACCGATGCGACGCTGCTGCTCATCAAGCTCCTGGGCGTGAAGTCCATCCGCGATGTGCAGAACCAGCGCGATCAGTTGCTTGTTGTCAGGCTTGGAGCGCACCCGAGGCTCGGCCGAGATACGTCGGCCCGTGCTCGTCACCCGGTAGTGCCTCATACCCGCCAGGTGAACTCGCCTGCCCGTCAGCGTCACGGGCGACGCGGCGTTCCTTGCGGCGGGCGGCACGGAGCCGGAGGTAGATGCCGAAGCCGTGAAAGAGGAAGCGGAAGCCCTCGCAGATCCCGATCAGAACGAAGAGGTGGAGCCACTCCGGTCCTCCGTTGTCGATCAGGACGGTGCACCCGTAGGCGAAACCGAAGTAGACGACCCCGGCGAGCATGGCCCACAGACCCCACTTCGGGTCGCGCTGAGTGCGGAACCAGTCGAGCAGGATGGTCGAGGGTATCCAAGGCCGCAGCACCCGGAAAAGGATGACGACTGCGATGAAGATGAGCCAGATCATGGTCAAGTCCTCCCGAAGCGGCGACGCTTCCTATGGGATGGACTTGCCGGGGCGGCTTCCCCGGTTCGTCTGCCACCTGCCTGGGGCCGGTGACGACTAGCTGAACATTGATGTCGCCTACCCCTAGTCTAACGCCTGCACGCTGCTGTCGGAAGAGCGGTCGTCGTGGGTCGGGTACCTACCCGTATGGCCACGATGGAGCAGCTGGCGTTCGACTTCGATGAGTTCGCCCGCGAGGACGCCCGCGCGCGACTGCCCGAGTGGGCCGGAGCACCGCTGCACTACACCGAGGACTACTACCCACCGAGGCTGCTGGACGAGGCGTTTGAGCACTGGCGGTTCATCAACGGCAGCTTCGGCTCGTTCGCGCGTAGCCATATGTGGCACCGCTTCAGTCATGCCACTGTCGAGTTCGGCGAGCATCGCGCCGAGATGTTCCACGCCGATCTTCGCCCTGAGCCCGACGCGGAGGGGCCGGGCGATCTGCTGAAGAAGATCGTCTGCGGGCCGTGCGCGTGGCAGTCCGACGCCGGCGGCGAGTCAGATGCGGTCGAAGCGTGGCACGATCACGCCGTACCGGGGTGGCGAGACCTCCCCGTGGTTCCCGGCCAGATTCGGGTACGCACCGACAAGGGCCTGTCGAAAGTGGCCCTGCGGTGGATTGAGCAACGCTACCCGCAGCACATGCAGATACCTGGTGCCCCGATCATCACCGAACGCCAGCAGTTCGGCACCCGCCACGTTCCTGCCTACTCACCCTGGGGCGGCTACGACCTGTCCGCTACCGCGCTGGAGCGCCCCGCGCCTCGGCCCGCAGGTCACGCCGTGCGCCGGGAGCCTGCCCAGTTCGAGCCGTCAGTGAGCGCGCCGCGTCGGACCGGGCGCATGCTCGGCGACTGACCGGCACACGAGAGCGGGGCCGAAACTTGGGAGTAGGGCTTCGGCCCCGTAAGCGGTGCGATGCTCAGCTGATCTCGCCGGTCTCGGGGTTGAGGTTGGCGTAGAAGTCGTGTTCGAGTTGGCGGCGGCGCTCGACGTCGGCGATGACGTAGGCCACGAAGTCCTCGTCGCGGTCGGTGATCGGGGTGTCTTCGATCGGTTCGGCCTCGTCCTCGCCGGGCCAGACGGTCTGGCGCGTGGGCCGGTCGCGGTCGAGGCGGGTGCCGCACGCGGCGACCCAATCACGCAGCCGCTGCCTGGCGTCCGCGAAATCCCGGTGCCAGCCGATCGGGGCCGAACCGTTCTGCTGCGGGTCGAACGCGCACAGCCAATGGGTGTGAAGCGCTGAGAGTTCCCAGTGCAGCTCGGGGTGACGGTGCCACATGGGAGGCACCACCGACGACGGCAGCCCGTAGGTCGTGCGAAGCCAGTTCACCCACTGGTTCAGTTCCAACCATGCGGCCTCGGCGTCGTCGGCGGTCAGCAGGTTCCAGTTGATCGGGCCGGGCGGTTCATCGAGCATCGGCCCCGCCGCCCCGACCCGGTTTGTGGTGCCGTGGTCGATTTCGGGTTCTGGCTCGTCCTGCTCGGGTACGAAGTCCTCTTCGTCATTCATGGTGTCGGCCCTGTCCTACTGCGACATCACGGCCGGTTCGCGCTGCTGCGCGGGCCGGTCGTCGCGCTCGAACCCCTGGCTGCGGTCGAGGCCCGGGGCCTCACGCTGCGGTGTCTCCTGCTGCGGCGCACGGTCGACGGTGTAGGGCGTCCACATCATGTCGTGGCCGATCTTCGTGGCCACGAACTCTTCACGCTCGTTGCCGTTCTGATCGGTAAACGGCCGCACGTACCCCTGTGCGATGAAGCGGTCGTCCTGCTGGAACTTCTGGCTCGCTTCCTCGGCGGTCTTGCGGAAGAGCACCATGTCGTGGAACGTGGTGCCGGTCTTGACAAACGAATCCTCGCCGTCACGACGGAAGTGATCGACGCCGACGCGCGCGTACAACCGCGCGATCCCGTTCTTGCTGTACGTGAGCCTGGGTTCGGAGTCGATGTATCCGACCAGCGCTTCACGTGGTCGCAGCTTCGCCCGTTCCTGCCTCTGGCCGTCGTGCGGCTCGTTCTGCTCGTCCATCAGCTTGCCTCCTACCTCACGGTGCCCCGCCAGTAGGCGGCGCTGCTTGTGTGTGGCGGCAAGGTGCACGAAGCGGCCCGCGAGCCTTAGAACCCTCGCGCGGGCGTCTCCCGCGCCCACGACTGCGCCGACGAACCAGCTCTGCTGGATACCGGGGTGCGTTCGGGGTTCGGGCGGACACCGAGCGCGGGCCGGTGTGCTCGCACGGTCTCGACGTTCAGCCCATTCGGTGGGTTCCCCGGCGCGGGTTCGGGTTGTGCTGCGTGGTCGATGTCTTCTTGCATCGCGGCCAGCTGGGTCTCGATTCTGGCGAGGTCTTTCTCCGCGTCGGCAAGGGCCTGGGCGTGGCGGAACGGCTGGCCGATGCGCTGCTCGGCATCGTCGCGTTCGGTCTCGGCGCTGGCGAGGTCGCTGCGGGCTTGCTCGAGGAGGGAGGGGATGCCGGATGCGCGGTTCTCGATGCGCTGGATGAGTCCGACGCCGCCGTCGAGGAACGACTGGCGGGTCATGATGAACCCGCTACGCGGCACCCCGTCGAGCCGAATGTTCACCACGGGGTCGGCCCCGAGTGCCGGGCTGGTCGAGACGATCACGTCAAAGCCGCTGATCTGGCCGATGACGCCGTGGTCGCGGGAGGCGTAGCGCGGTGCCCACTTCAGGTCGGAGTCGTGCGCCCAAGTTGCGAGCGCGTGTGCAGCATCGGCCCGGGAGGTGTAGGTGTTGTCGCGTAGCTCGATGCGGAACCTGTCACCGGAAGTGTCGGTCACGCGCGGCAGCACCGCTTCGAGGGCTTCGATGTCGGCTGCGGCACTCCGTGCATGGTCACTGGCGCGGTCGCGGGCGTGGACGAGCATCGACTCGTTGCGGTGATAGGCGCGTTCGAGACGGCGGAGCCGTTGTACTTCGGTATGCACCGTGGAGTGCTCCAGCAGAAGCGGGTTCCCCGAGGAGATGGCCTTGGCTTCGGCGGCGGATAGGGCGGATGAGTCAATCTCCTCGATCTCGCGGGAGTCGAGGTTTCCACGCATGAGCTGCGCGATGAAGGTCGCCTTCCGCTCGACCCCTTGCCACATGTAGGAGTCGAATGACCGTTCAGTGACGAACCGGACGATGCCGATCTCGGGGTTTTGGTTGCCTTGGCGCAGGATGCGGCCCTCGCGCTGGGCGATGTCGCTGGGTCGCCACGGGCAGTCCAGGTGATACAGCGCGACGGCCCGGTTCTGGACGTTGGTGCCGACGCCCATTTTCTGTGTGGAACCCATCAGCACCGCGACGTGCCCGGCACGCGCGGCAGCGAACAACCTGGCTTTGTCCACGTCGGTCTTGGCTTCGTGCATGTACCGGATGGACTCGGGCGGCATCCCGCGCACGACAAGCTGCGCCCGCAGTTCGTCGTAGGCGTTCCACTGGGTTGGGTTCGGGGTGCCGATGTCGGAGAACACCAGCTGCAACGCACCCCGCACGGGCGACTCCTGCCCGGTGATCGGGTCGAGGTAGATGTTGTCTTTCGTCTGCTCCCAGACCCGGTGGATGCTGTCGGCAGCCAGGTCCACCTTGGTCGGCCCAGACGGGTCGGTGGATGCGATCATGCGGATATCGAGGGCGGCCTTGCGCCCATCGGTCGAGATGGTGAGCATGTTGTCTTCGCTGGGCGACACCGCCCGGGCTGCGACCTTCTCGGCACGCTTGCCGAGGGTCTCGATGAACTGCTCCAGCTCGACCGTGGGCTGGATCGCGACCGTCGCCGGTGCCCGCCTACCATCCTCGCGCTCGGCGATCTCGGGGGTGGGCAGTTGCAGATCCTCGGCGGTCTTCACATCCGCGAAGATCGACCAGAGTTTCAGCATCTCGGGCACGTTCTGGAACTTGGCGAACCGCGTCTTCATGCGGAACGTGTTGTTGCCGGTCGGGGCCATCTCCATCTGCGTGACCGTCTGCCCGAACGTCGCCGCCCACGCATCGAACGCGCCGATACCGGCGGCGTCGAGCAAGTCCGGGCGCAGGTACTTCTGCATCACGAACGCCTCGGTCACGCTGTTCGAGATCGGCGTCGCGGTCGCCCCGGTGACCACCCGTTCGCGGCCTTCGGAGCGCAGGTATTCGAGCTTCATGTGCAGATCGGAGGCACGGTTGGAACCCTCGATCGCGGCGTCTTGGATGTTCGAGTCGGTGGCGAGGTTCTTGTACATGTGCATCTCGTCCACGACCACGTAGTCGATGCCGGTGTCCTCGAAGCACACCCCGGCATCTCGGCTGGTGTCGATGCGGGCTTTGACCTTGTTCTCCAGCTGGAGCAGCTTGCGCTGGATGCGTTTGACGCTCATCGCGTTCTCGCCCGTCGCGGTGGCGAGCACTTCCCGCATGTCGTCGACCTGGGCTTGGATGTACGCCTGCTGGGTCTCGGTGCGCAGTGGAATCTTCTCGAACGCGCCCTGCGTCATGAGCACGCCATCCCACTCGCTCGCCGAGGTCCGTGCGACGAACAGGCGGCGCTTGTCGGCGGTGAGGTCTTTGCTGGACGCGGCGAGAATCCGGGCCTGCGGATAGATTTGCAGCCACTCGCGGGAGAACTGTTCCAGCATGTGATTCGGAATTACGAGCACGGGCTTGTCGATCAGCCCCATGCGGCGCATCTCCATGACGCCCATGATCATTTCCGCTGTCTTGCCCGCCCCGACCTCGTGGAACAACCCGGCAGCCGGTTCGGCGATCATGCGGGCGACGGCGGAGCGCTGGTGCGGGCGCGGGGTGAAGTTCTCCGCCAGCCCCGGCAGGCTCAGGTACTCGCCCGCGTCGGTGTAGTCGCGCAAGACGATGGAGTTGAATCGCCTGTTGTACTCGGCCACGAGCGTGCGGGCGCGCTCGGGGTCTTCAAACACCCACTCGGCGAACCGCTCTTGCAGGGCGTCGGCTTTCTCCTGCGCGGCGGTGGTCTCCAGCGGGTTGAGCACGCGACGTTTCTTGCCTTCGACGTCTTCGATCTCGTCGTAGACGAGCAGGGTCTTCTGCTCCATGATCGCCTGGGCGATATCGGGGGCCGGGCGACGCGCGGTGCCCCACTCGCTGGTGGCCAGCAGCCCTTGGCGTCCTCCCCGCACTTCCCACATGCCTGGCAGCGGGTTCTCCACGTTCACGTCGCGGGTGCGCAGCAGCTCGTTCAAGAACTGCGCGTGCACGTCGGCGCTAATCCACACCGCGCCCATGCGGGCGCTGATCTCTTCTACGCCGAGTGCTTCGGGTACGACCTCGGTGAGCGCGTCGACATTAGCCTGGAACGCCGGGTCGTCGGCGGCGCGCTCGGTGGCGTGCTCCAGCTTCATGCGCACGTCGCCGGAGAGATACGCGGGGGCGTGGATGAACTCGTCGGTGATCGGGTCGGTGAACACCAGCCCGGTCAGCGAGGCGCGGGCTTCGGTTTCGTCCATGCCGAGCATGTCGGCGATCAGCGGCAGGTCGATCCTGCCGGTGCGGTCGAGGCTGACCGCTATCGCATCGGCCGGGGTGTCAACGCCTTGGGGTTCGGTGCGCGGGGAGACGACGCGGCGTGTCATGATCGCCGCCGGGGTCGCGGTCTGGTCGGTGTCGTCAAACTGCTCCAAGGCGAGCACGAGCGCCCCGAACGGGTCGGAGCGCAGCAGCCGGATCGGGGTCGGCACCGTGCGGGCGTAGGTGTCTTCCCCGGCCTCGTTGGTGCGGCCGGTGCGGCGCAGCGTGTACCGGTTCAGCGGCCCGTACCTGCCAACATACTTCCGGTAGTCGCGGTACAGGCCCTCGCGCGCCTGGTTGATCTCGTCGGTGTCATCGACGGTCGCGGCCTCCAGTTCGAGCAGCCGGTGCGCGCCGTCGCGCAACCCCAGCAGGGCGCGCAGCTCCGGCCCCGCCGATTTCGGCACGTCCAACGGTTCGACGGAGCCTTGGACGACGGTGCCGAACCCGGTGTCGGTGGCGACGATGCTGCCATCCCACAACTGCGGCGGCGACGGCACACGCGCGGCCTGCCGTGCCTGATACTCCGCCGTGGGCGCAGTGAAGACCCTTCCGGTGCGGCGGGCTGTGAACGTGATCTGGTCGAGCACATCGGCCAGGTCGGCCTCCAGGCGGTCGAGGTCGCCATCGACGGTGAGCGTCGGGGTGCCGTACATGCCCTGCCGGATGCTCAGGGTGCCGAGCACATGCTCGGGGTGGTGATCGAAGTAGGCGTTGATCTTCGCGCGCTGTCCGTCCAGGCTGATCGGGGTGACCGTTTCCCACAGGTCATCTGCCGGGGGTTGCCCGTCCTCGCGGCGGTGCAGGATGAGCAGATCGGTCACCACGTCGGTTCCCGCCGTGCGCCGATGTGCCCCGGCGGGGAGCCTGATCGCGCCCACGAGGTCAGCGCGCATCGCCATCTCGCGGCGCGCGCCGGGGTTCTGCGCGTCCATCGTGTACTGCGACGTGAGCACCGCGACCATCCCGCCGGGCCGGGTGAGCCGCAGGCTCTTGAGGATGAAATGGTTGTGCATCGACAGCCGCGTCGGATTGTGCACCGGGTCGTGCAAGGTCACGTCTGAGAACGGCACGTTCCCGATCGCCGCATCGAACGAGGCTTCGGGCAGCCGGGTGTCGGCGAACGACTCAGTCCGTACCTCGGCGTGCGGATACAGGGCGCGGCTGATCGCCGCGGTCACCGGGTCGAGTTCCACCCCGGTCATGCGCGCGGTCTCGGGGGCCATGCCGAGGAACGTGCCCAGCCCGGAGCCGGGTTCCAGCACCCTGCCGCCGTCGAAGCCGAGCGCGGTCATGGTCCGCCACATCTGCCGCACGATCAACGGGTCGGTGTAGTGCGCGTTGATCGTCGTGCGTGCGGCGGCATCCCACTCGTCCGGGGTCAGCAGGCTCCGCAGCTGCTCACGCTCGGTTGTCCAGTCCTGCCTGGACTCGTCGAACACATCGGGCACCGCGCCCCAGCTCGACCAGCGCGCGAGCATCTGCTGCTCATCGGCGGTCGCCGGGCGTTCCTGCTCGGCGAGCAGCCGGGCAGTTTCGATCGCGGCGATGTTCGCGTGGAAGCGGGCTTTCGCGCCCGAGGGAGCGAGGTCGTCGTGCGTGGCGGGCACGAACCGCGCCACCGGCGCGACAGGCTCCTGCCCGGCGGTATCGGCGGTGGGGGTTAGCGGACTTCGCGCAGGAAGCGCATCGACGCGGCCTCCGCCAGCAGGCTCTGGTGTTCTTCCAGGTACTGCCTCGGGATCTCCGCTTCGACCAGACCCTCCAAGAACCAGAGTGGCACGGCCCAGTCTTTGGCTTTCTGCTCTAGGTCGACCGTCGAGGGCATCAGATCGGGGGCGTCCTGCATCCGCTCGGCCCAGACGATCAGGTTCTCGTCGTTCGGCGTGGTCTGGTTCCACTCCTGCCGGGCCTCGTCCAGCGGCAGGCTCGGGTCGCTGACCCAGGCGAGTTGCTGCATCACGACCTCCTCCGCTATCCGTAGCGCCGTCATCCGGTGTGCCACGTCCTTGAGATAAGTCTCCCTCGAAGAGGACGTCTTGGCCAGCAACAAGGGGCGGTTCGTCTCGATCTGTCGCGCCAGCTCGGTGATCTGGCCCTGCGCCTCCTGGCCCAGATCGGTGAAGAACCGGGTCGGGTCGTCGAGGTTCTGGAACCGCTGGGGTGCGTGGGTCTTCCAGTGCGCCATCGCCTGCGCTCCGTACTTGTTCATGTGTCGATCCCTCCAGTCCGGTCGCGGTTTCGGCTGCTTCGTTGATCTGCTCGTCGGCGGTCTGCTCGGCCAGCCCCCACAGGTCGAACTCGAGCTGACCGGGCGGCGCTTTCCGGCTCCTGCGGGCCATCGGCCATCACCTCCACACCTCTGCCGTCGTTGCTGCCACCGCCGACCGCAGCTCACGGCCACGGATCAGCGGTCGGTGAGATAGGTGCAGCTCAGGGGCCATTCGCGCCTCGTTCCAGCAACGCCTCGATCTCGACCCGATCGGCCTTCAGCCGCTCGCCGTCGTCGCGCTTCGTCCACGGGCGCAGATCGGTGATGATCGGCGGGGCCGAGCGCAGCAGCGTGACCGCGGTGCCGAACGGGAGGGTGCGGATTCGCTCGGGCGGCATGATCGCGATGCGTCTGACCGAGCGTTGATTGGACCGGGTGCCGTGGTCGCCCAAGGTCACACTGTCGGTGAACTCGTCGCGTTCCCCGATCAGTGAGGAGAGGTCTTGCAGATCACGGGAGTTGGATGCGCCGCCGAGGACGACCTTGGTGATCGCCGCATCCCAGATCGCGTTGGCCTGATTCTCGCTCCACCGATCCCGCGCCTGGGCGAGGCTCTGGAGCACCGGCATCGCGGTGATGCCCGTTCCGCCTCCCTCCGACATGAGCGTCGGCAGGCTCGGCAGCGGGCTAAGGTTGGCGATCTCATCACACCGCCCAGGGTGACGTTGCCGTCGTTGCGGATGACGAACTCGTATTCGACGAGGTCACCCGGTCGGCCGGTCGCACCCGCCGCCAGCTGCTGGGTCTTGGTGATATCGATCTGCGGCGAGCCGGGGGCCGTGGAGACGACCGACTCCGGAGAGTCGCCGCGCACGCCATCGCCTTGCGGCGTCCTGGCGGAGACGTCCGCGGTGTTGCGGACCTCACCGGCATCCAGGTCCGCCTGCGTGATCGTGTACGACGCCGTCGCGGAAACGGACTGTCCCGGCGCCAGCTGTCCGACCGCACCAGGCCAGATGCCGTAGACGATCTCGCCGAGACCGGGCAGCTCATCGGAGAGCGCCATGTCGGTGAGGGTGAGAGTTCCGGTGTTCGTCACGGTGAAGGCGTAGTCGATCGCCGTGCCGACCGAGCCGTCCCCGGCGCGCGTGCCGACCTTCGAGACTCGCACCGCCCCCGTGCCGTCGACGAGCGGAACGACGGTCTGCTCCGATTGGTCGGTGACCTCGCCTCCACGCGGGTGGTCGCCTGCTCCGGTGGCGGTGTTGCGGATGGCACCGGCGTCGACGTCGGCCTGGGCGATGGTGTACGTCGCGGTCGCCGTGACGGTCTGACCGGGAGCGAGACGCCCGGGCGTCCCTGGCCAGGTGTAGGAGAGGGACGAGAGACGAGGTAGCGGATCGGCGATGGAGACGGCGGTGAGCGTTGTGTTGCCGGCGTTGCGGGCGGTGAAGCTGTAGGTGATGACGCTGCCGACGCCGCCCGAGCCCGAGGTGATTGTTCCCGACTTCGTCGTCGTGAGCGCGGGGGCCGAGGGGATCGTCGACACCTGGACCTGGGGCGAGGTGCCGGAAGCGGTGGCGCCCGAGGGGGTGCGGGCGGTGACGGTGGCGGTGTTGCGGACGGAGCCGGCATCCACATCGGCCTGGGTGATCGTGTAGAAGGCGGTGGCGGTGGCGGTCTGGCCGACCGGGAGCGTGCCGGCGGTCGCGGTGGGCCAGGTGAGGACCGGAGGCGAGAGACCAGGCAGCGGGTCGACCAGCGACGCGTTGACGAGGGTGACGTTGCCGGTGTTGGTGAACGTGACCGTGTAGTTGATCCGGTCACCCACGCGGCCGGTGGCTCCTGAAGCGAGCGTGCCGACCTTGCCGACCGAGATATTCGCCGCGGACGCGATCGGGGTGGTCTGACTGCTGTTGCCGACGGGCTTCACACCGCCGTCGTCGTCGGTCGCGGTCACCGAGGCGGTATTGGCGACGGAACCGGCATCGACGTCGTTCTGCGTCAGTGTGTAGGTTGCCGTGGCGGTCACGGATTGGCCCGCCGTTAATGTGCCTGCGGGTCCGGGCCAAGAGTCGAATGTGATGGCGGACAGTCCGACGAGGGGGTCGGTGATCGAGATGTCGGTGAGCGTTGACTGGCCGGTGTTCGTCACGGTGAAGGTATAGATGACGGTTTCGCCCGCGCGACCTGAGGCGCCGGGGGCCAGCGCACTGGACTTGACGAGCTCGATGGCGGTGAGGAGCACGGTCGTGCTGTCGCTGTCCTGGGCGAGATAGTTGCCGGCTGATGTGTAGGCGGTGCCTTCTGCCGTCGAGGTGTATCCCGTCGAGGCGGGGGCGGTCGCCGTGCAGGTGTACGTGGTGGTCTGCAGTGGGGCGAGTGTCAGGGCACCGAGGTTTCGCGCGCAGCCGGCCTGATCGTCCTCGATGATGATGTTGCGGAGGGTGCCCGCTCCGGTGTTGGTGACGCGGATCGTGAAGGTTGCGAGTTCGGATGCGGTCCGAGATTGCGTGTCTGCGGTGCCGTCGAACGTTTTCACCACCTGGAGACCTGCTGTCGGAACGGAGAGGATGGCGTTACGCAGAAGGTAGGAGTCGCCGATGGTGCCGAGGCGCAGGTTGACTCGGGTGTCCCCGCCGGCGACATTCGATAGCGGGGCTGTCGATACGTCGACACTCTGATTGGTGAACGCGGTGTTGCCCGCGCCGGTATACCGAACGGAACGTTCTGCTCGTCCAATACCGAAGTTGTTGGTGGCGCCAGCGGGGTTTGCAATAGGGGTGAACGTTGTCGAGGTGCCTCGTGAATACGATGCCGCGTCGCCCGTGATGTTGCGGTCGCCCTCGAAGAGGGTGAATCCGGCTCTGGTGCCCGGGGCGACGGCAGTGAAACCGTTGAAGGCCACGGACAGGTCCGGGTCTGATGCTCCCTGCCGGACGTGGCCTTCGTAGAAGATGATGTTGTGCGGCACGGACGCCTGGTTGCCGAGGATGAAAGTGCCGTAGTCGTACACGACGGTCACCGACCATCCGGCGTAGCAGCCTGCTCCGGTCGGCGTCCAGAGATTGCCAGCGGAAATAGTCACATCGGACCCGGTGGTGACGCCCGCGAAGGCGCTCGTGACGTCGGCACTCGCGGAGTAGTAGCGAGCCGTTGCCTGGTTGGTCGGATCGACGAGCATGCTCTGCGGTGCGATGCTGCTGATTCCGCCAGAACCTACCCGGAACTGGACGGCCCGGTTTAGGTACCCGGTGGCCGAACCGGCCGGCAGGGTGGCGGTGCCGCGGGCCGTCGAAAAGGTCGTGCACAGCGAGCGGTTGTCTCCCGTGTACGCGCCCGTGTTGGCGCTCCAGCTCAAGAACGCCTTGACGACGGTCGCGCCTGCCGGGACGTTGATCGTCGCACTGGACGAGTTGGTGGTGAACCCGCCGGCTGCGTTGGTGTTCGACATTACGAAGTTATCGTTCACGTTGTCGGCGTCGCTGTTCGACGCCGCGTGCAGGTCGTTGCAGGTTCCTACGCCGGTGCCCGCCGCGGAGGTGCAGGCGAGTACGCCGTTGCCTGCCATCAGGAAGTCGCCGTTGACGTTGGCCTGATAGTTGGGCGCGGTGCCCGAGTTCGTTCCCCACTGCACCACCACCGCCTCGGCTGGAGCAGGGGATGCGAGAGTTAGACCGACGGTTGCGAGGGTGGCAGCCATCAGCATGGCGACGAATAGGCGCCAACGCCGAGCATGCAGGACATTGTCCTCCATGAAACGCCCCCTCCCAAGGCCGACCGTCTGCGCCGGATGCTTATGGGGATCGACGAATGCGGTACCGCTCAGCCTAGTCAGACTTTCGCATACCTTCAATCACCCGTATGCCGTCGCGCTCCTTGTTCCACCTTTCGCCAGGTCAACGGAGCCTCATCGCGCCCGGGCCTGCATCACAGCCAGCGTCGGGGTCTGTCCGTTCCTTTGTGTACGGGGCTTCGGCTTAGTTGATTCCTAGGCGGTCGCCGTAGGTGATGGACAGGGTATTCAGGATAGCTTTCCAGCCGGCGATCTGCCCGGTCGGGTTCGTGCGATTCGGGCGCCGCTCGAGCACCGTCAGGTAGAGCACCTTCATCGCCGCCTGCTCGTTGGGGAAGTGCCCGCGGCGTCTCGTGGCCTGCCGGAACCTGGCATTGAGCGACTCGATCCCATTGGTCGTATAGATGAGGCGTCTGATCTCCGGCGGGAACTTCAGGAACGGCACGAACTCGCCCCACGCGCTCTCCCACATCTGGATCATCGCCGGATACAGGCTCCGCCATTGCTCGGCGAACTCCGCGA
>NZ_JAGYWT010000190.1:0-4504 GCF_019279095.1 Microbacterium sp. BF1
CGAGCCGCCGGCATCGAGGGCGCGACGCGTGCGAAGCGGGTCAAGACGACCAGGCCAGATCCAGCCGCGGCGCGGCATCCGGACCTGGTGAAGCGGGAGTTCACCGCGACCGCCCCGAACCGGCTCTGGGTCACCGATCTGACCTTCGTGCCGACCTGGGCCGGCGTCGCTTATGTCTGCTTCATCATCGACGTGTTCAGCCGGATGATCGTCGGGTGGCGGTGCGCGTCACATATGCGCACCGAGATGGTCCTCGACGCGATCGAGATGGCCCGCTGGGGCCGCGGCACCCGCCACGAGAACCTCCGCTGCCACAGCGACGCCGGCAGCCAATTCACGTCGATCCGCTACGGCGAACGCCTCGCCGAGATCGGCGCGACGCCCTCGATCGGGACCGTCGGCGACAGCTACGACAACGCCCTGGCCGAGACCGTGAATGGCTACTACAAGACAGAACTCGTCCGCGGCCCTGCCCGTCCGGGCCCGTGGAAGACGGTCGAGGACCTCGAGCTCGCGACCCTCGGATGGGTGCATTGGCACAACACCCAGCGCCTCCACGGCTACCTCGGCGACATCCCACCCGCCGAGTTCGAGCAGAAGTTCTATGCTGACCAAACCGACCGCACTCAACTGGTCGGAATCAAATAGCGCGAGTCTCCATCAGACCCAGGGCGTTTCACATGAACCGACGCACGATCTATGCGATGATCTGCGATCATGGCTCGCCGTCAGGATCTTCCCGACTCTCTGTCCCCTGCTCAGGTGACTTCGTTGCAGGACGCCCTGCTGTCGAACGCCGACCGGCTGCTGCAAGCGGCGGTGACCATGCTCGACGTCGACGAGCTTGCCCTGGCGCGATCTCTCGCAATCCTGGGCATGGAGGAATCGGGAAAAGCGATAGCGCTGCACAAACGACGCGTACTAATGGCCTACGCGCCCGAAGGGGAGGCGTTCGTCGACCGACAGTTGAGGGATCTCTGGGGGAAGCACCACTTGAAACTCGACACTGTGCATCAGTTCCTCGTCGACGAGGAGTACTGGTTCGGTGTGGAGGCGTCAGACCCCGTCGAGAACGAACGCCTTCTCGGCACTATCGAGGCGTGGACACGGACCCACAACGCCGACAAACAACGGGGCTTCTACGTCGACGTGTCAGGGGCTGGAGATCCAATCATGCCCACGTCTGACGTGGACGCTGAAACAGTGCGAGAGGTCGTCGGGTATGTGCACCAGATCGGATGGCAGCTGCGCCTAGGCGAGCACATCGAAGGCAAGCAGCGCCTCGAGTCTGAGCGCGACATCCCTCCCGCAAGCGAAGACGAGATCGCCGACATGAAGGCATCCCTGAAATCGGTTGACTCCAGACATACCGAGCGGATCATCGCCTCAATGCGTCGAGGCACACAGGGCACCAAACTGAACAACGCCGAGTACGCATTCACACTGCCCGATAACCCGTTCGACACAGTGGGCCGGCCCGGATACGAGGCACAGGATCGCGAGCTTCGAGCACTCATAGAACGTCTGGACCACGAGGAACAGCAGTCCTCGGAGGCGCCGGAAAATCGCGCCAACTCAGTTAACGAGGATTAACCGATAATGTTCGTTATGTCAGTTACCTGACACATACCCCGCATCTCGCCGCTTGAGCTCAGCGCTAAGGGCCCTGCTCATGACGCGTGGATCCGTCCAGATTGGAAAGCGTCGGTTGAGGTCCTGCTGCGTCATGCCCAGCGCTTCGAGCTGCCGAGTGATCTGGATGCGGCCTGAACTGTCGTACATCGGCCGACCGTCATCCCAGGTCTGATAGCGGGCCTGCATCTGCTTCTTCTCAAGCGGCGTCATCGAGACGCCTCGTTCACTCACTTCGACGATCTGAGCACTCCTCGCATGGAAGCTCACGTTCGGAAGATCGATGTCGTTGGCCGTAGGACCGGTGGGGCGCACCCGGTATACGGCGCTGTCGCCGTAGGCATCGAACACCGCGGCCGCGAACACGCGCGCGAGATCAATGTCGGTGGTGAAGTACACCCGATCTGCGCGGGCCTCCGCAAGGAAGCGCGGCGTACTCATGAGCGGCATCTGCGGTTGATCGGCGGGTGCGAGCAAGGACTCCCCGATCCCGAGCCCGGGAACACCTCCGTGCCACAGGTTGACCCCCATCCACCGGTCCCTCTCTGCTCTCCTCAGCAGCTTCGCTGCTCGTGCCTTTCCCATACGCCCTCCTGCTTCGTAGTCCCCGGGGCGAGGAATCGGATCAATCACTGTGAGCCGATTGTCTTCGGGTTTCCGCAACCTGGTCTCGGCACCCCGGGGGTACAGCTGCGGCGCGCACCCCACCTGGTCTTGGAAGATGCGCGCTCATTCATCGGCTACCTCGACGCCGGCCTCGAGGGGTGGATGCGCCGCTGGAACGAGCTTGACACACTCCTCATGAATCCACTCGTGGAGACAGCCCTCGATCACATCGAGCGAGAGAAATCGGTCGAGCTCCAACGATGAGCCTCCAGGCCTGCTCGCTCCAGATCCTCGAAGAGAGCGAAATGCCAGTCAAGGGAGCACATCCGTTCTTGCGGTAGGGGTTGTCCCATGCATGGGACACTGCTAACGTCCCATGCATGGGACACGAAGAATCTGGAACGTCCGTCATCTCCGAACCCAGCATTGGGAAGTCACCCGCGATGGCGATCGCCTTCCGCGTGGATCGGGCCGATCACTCGTCGAACCCGTTCTGGACGGGCTACGCCCAGACGGCGACGGCAGATGAGGCGGCTGCCGCGGTTCACCGGGCCTCTGAAGCGGTTGCGGACGCGCAGGCTGCTCTTTACCTGGTGAAGCTCCAGGCGGTCCGCGCCCTCTCCGATCAGCACAAATCAGTGCGAGAAATCGCAAAGATCATCGGCTGGAGCAAGAGCAGCGTCGCGAGAGAACTCAAGGGGTCAACGCCCGACGCCGTCGCGCACACCGGGGACGTGGCCCGGAACGAGCGCGTGGCGCGGATGGTGGCCTCGGCGTGGGGATCAGGATTCCCCCGGCGCATCCCTGAGCCTTTCCCCTCGGGCCCCGAGAGCCCCACGGGCACTTCTAACGGACGATCAGAGCTTCCCCGATAATAGATCTTATGTCAACTTAGGTTGACGTCTGGCCCCGTCAATCGTCGCCTGATCCGCCAAGCCGCTGCGCACGGTCACGACCGGCAGGTCAGAAGCTAAGCCGAATGCCCCGCCCGCGGGCTTTGGCATGAGCAGTCCAAGGCTCCTTCACGGGCTCTATCCTGACGTCATGACGAACACCCACCCGCAAGGGTCCAGCTTCCGTCGATCATCGACGAGACGCGGGCACATGATCACGAAAGGCCATCTCGCGGCCTTCGCGGATGACCGCAACGTGGTCGACGTCTTGGACGTTCTCGAAGGTCGTGGCTACCCGTCTTCGATCGAGAACGCCACCGTTGTGAGCTACGTCTACGACCCATCCGTCTTTACGCACGATCTCGAGAAGCAGTTCGCCGAGATCGAGGACAAAGGCGTCGGAGCGCTGAACCGACTCCGCGCAGGCGTCATACCGACGGGGCCGGACAAACTCGCCGTGATTGAGTTTCTCGACATGCACCTTCACCGCGGTCGATACGCTGACCGCGCCGGTGACTCACAGCCGGCGACGCTCTTCATGAAGGACGGGAGCGTCGAGGAAACCCATCTCAACTACGGGGACCTGATCTCCCTCGCCCACGATCACCCGGACACGCTTCGTCTGACGAGCTTCGGCCTCGAGGGATGGCAGTGGCAGATCTACACGACGACCAACCTGTGGACCGGCGACGGGGCAGTGATGCTCTTCCGCCCCAACCCCGACCACCCACTGTCGACCGTCACGTTCCCGCTATCGCCTACGCAGCTCTTGGTCATCGGTGACGACGTTCCAACCGACTTCGACATGAGCCGCGCGATCGCGAGGCGGAGCCGGCGATGGGTGGTTGGCCCGCGAGGAAACCTCCCGATCGAAGCCATCAGGCGCATGAAGGCGGAGGTGGACGCCACCCGCTAGCGTCCCCTTCGCCGAGCAAACTCGCCAAAACTTGTCAGTCACCCTGCACGTAGAGCAACTGCCAACCGTCGGGCAACTGTACCTTCGAGGCGGTCATGCCGGCGGCTTCGCGGCGCTGGCCTCATACCGCCTTGTATGCGGATCGGTCAATGAGACGCCGGCCGGCGGCATGGCGCACTCTCTTTGGGTGCTCATTGCAACGAGCGGTACAGCAGACAGCGAGGAAGCCCCTCCGCCGCGGCGGAGGGGCTTCCTGTACTACGCCTCGATGCTCCTGCGGGAGCCCCACCGAAAGAGGGTGGCCGCTCCGGGCATTCGCGTGCGGCCTAAGTGTTCTTCCCATTGACGTTATGGACGCGGTCGATGGGTGAGAGGCCTCCGAGAGCGGTATGGGGTCGGTGGTGATTATAGCTGTGGATCCAGGCCTGGTAGGTGGCCGCTCGGGCAGCATCGGAGC
>NZ_JAGYWT010000191.1:0-4497 GCF_019279095.1 Microbacterium sp. BF1
CCCGCCTCACCCTCGTCCCCGACACCGGAGATGAGGTGACCGACCAGCCCGTCCTCGAACTCAGCGCCTAACCGAAACCAACAGCAGAAGGATCACCGACCGCTACACCACTCGCCGGGGCTTGACCCGGGGAAGAAGCGGGCCTCTAAAGAGAAGAGACGCCGAACCGGCTATGCGCCGGCACTATGCCCCGATACTCCACCTGAAGTGTCGGGGCATAGATGCGCACAGCGAGGCCTCGATTGAGATCAATGGTGAGCGTGCCCGATAGGCTCGCGTCTGCACGGCCCGTCAAACTGACCGTGAGTAGGCTGCCCACGCGATCGGCGTCAACCATGCGGTAGAGGTCGTGACGGCGCCCCCAGATCGGTAGGGACATCGGGAAGGCTAGGCGCACTGGAAGGGGCTCTGTGAGCAAAGCACTGGCCTGGCGCTGCACTATATGCCCGTCAGTGCCAAACGAGCGCGTCGTGTCGTCATAAGACTGCCGCCTACCGGTCCGAGGGTCGACGAGGACATACGACGAGTGCATCGGTTCGGCGTGAAGCTCGAGGCTCTGGGGCTCTTCGCCCGGATCTTGCACGATGACTTCACAAGAGAAGGTCCGAACCAGACGCCAGTCAGTCAAAGTCGCGACAGCATCCATGAGGAGCGAGGTGGACTTCTCAGACAAGCTCAGGTCCTTCCTTCGGCCTTCAGGCCCCAGATGGGCCCACCGCGGGGCGTGCGCAACCTACGGGCACCTTCGTGATCGTACCGGCACGAGCGGCCGACACCTGATCACCACCGGTCGAGCGGAAACGAGTTCTTACTTGGAATCGCGAGCCGAACGTAATCGCATATCGAACTATCTGACTCGGAGAAATCCAAGCCAGAGGGCCTTTCGCTTTGCCCGGACGATGCCCGGCGTCACCACGATACGAGAATGGGCGCCCCCTCGGGGGCGCCCATTCTGTTCGGTGCTGCGGATCAGTTGCCCGCTGCGGAGTCCAGCTCGATCAGCTTCTGGACCGCCGCGGTGAGGCGCTCGTCGGCCTCGGCGAACTTCGCGAGGTCTCCGGCCTTCAGCGCGGCCTCACGGTCGAGCAGCGCGGTCTGAGCGGCAGCCAGGGCCTCAGCCTCGGCTCCCGTCGGCTGCGTGGGCTCGGTCGTCGGCACCTCGCCGGTGTCGGGCACCTCGGCGTTCGGATCCGGTTCGACCGTGTCGTCACCGCCGGTGGCACCGGAGTCACCGCCGAAGAGGGTGTCGAGCGCCTCGGTCAGGGTGTTCTCGAAGGCGACGCGATCACCGAAGGCGACCAGCACCTTCTGCAGACGCGGCAGCTGCGTTCCCTCAGACGACTGCACGTAGACGGGCTGCACGTAGAGCAGACCACCACCGACGGGCAGCGTCAGCAGGTTGCCGTAGATGACCTCGGACTCCCCCTGCTGGAGCAGGTTGAGCTGAGGCACGACCGAAGTGTCCGAGTTGTAGGTGTTCTGCACCTGACCGGGACCGGGGACCGTGGTGTCGGTGTCGATCTCGAGCATGCGCAGCTGGCCGTAGCCCTCCGCCTTCACGCCCTTCTCCGAGCCGGCATCCGAATCCACCGCGAGGTAGCCCATCAGCACGTCGCGGCTGCCGCCCGCTCCCTGCGAGTTCGGGATGAACGTCGAGAACATCGAGAACCGGGGAGAGTCCTGACCCGGCATCTGCATGGTCAGGTAGTACGGCGGCTGCAGCATCGATTCGCTGCGGGGGTCGTTGGGCGTCTGCCAGCGGTTGTCCTGCTGCGCGAACGATCCGGCCTTGTCGACGTGATACACGCCGAGGATGTCGCGCTGCACCTTGAACAGGTCGGTCGGGTAGCGCACATGGCTCATGAGCTCCCCCGACATCTCGCTGATCGGCTTCACCGTCGACGGGTAGACCTTCTGCCAGCTCTTGAGCACCGGGTCCTCGTCGTCCCACGCGTACAGCTTCACCGAACCGTCATAGGCATCGACCGTCGCCTTGACGGAGTTGCGGATGTAGTTGATGTCGTCGATCGCGAGGGTCGGCGAGGGGATGTTGGAGTCGGCGATGGCGTCGGACAGGCTCACGCTCGTCGAGTACGGGTAGGTCTGGCTCGTCGTGTAGCCGTCGACGATCCAGACGATGCGGCCGTCCACCACACTCGGGTAGGGGTCGCTGTCGAGCTCGAGGTACGGTGCCACCTTCTGCACGCGCGTCTTGGGGTCGCGGTCGTACAGGATCTGCGAGTCCTCGTTCACGAGGTTCGAGAACAGGATCTGCTCCGACTGGAACTTCAGCGCGTAGAGGAGCTTGGTGAACGTGTCGCCGACCTTCGGGCCGCCGTCGCCGTCGAACGTGGTCTTCGTCTCGCTCGAGCCGTCCTTGCCGCGCGGGTAGTCGATCTCTGCGGGCTCCGAGCCCTCGGGAGCGCCGACGATCGAGTACTCGGGCGAGTTCTCACCGAAGTACACGCGCGGCTCGAAGTTCTCCCGATCGGACAGGAATCCCGAAGTGGGGATACCGCGCTCGAGGAACACCGGCTCGCCGTCGGTGGTGCGCTGGTTGCCCGCGGCGGCGACGAGGCCGTAGCCGTGGGTGTAGACCGCGACGCGGTTGTTCCAGTTGTCACCGTCGCCCAGGCCCGACATGTCGAGGTCGCGCACCGACACCACGGTGTCCTGCATCTTCCCGTCGATCTCGTACCGGTCGACGTCCATCGTCTTCTGGAACTGGTAGTACCCGCGGTACTGCTCGAGCTGACGCACCGTCGGCGGGATGACCTTCGGGTCCATGATGCGGGTGGAGGCGGTGGTCTCCGCATCCGCGCGCAGCTGACCCGCCTCGGCGTCGGTCTTGGCGGCGAAGGGCGTGGTCTCGAGGTCTGCGACCCCGTACGCCTCCTTCGTGCCGTCGATGTTCCGCTGGTAGTACTCGGCCTGGTAGGCGTTCTGGTTCGGCTTCACCTGGAAGGTGGTGACCACCCACGGGTATCCGACGCCGACGACGAGCGAGGCCACGATGAGCAGCGCGGTCGCGGCAAGCGGGAAGCGCCAGCGGCCGATGACGGCCGTGACGAAGAAGAGGATCGCCACGACAGCGGCGATGATCGCGAGGATGGCGAGACCGGGGATCGTCGCGTTCACGCCCGTGTACGCCGCACCCGTGATGCGATCGTCGGGCTCGACGAGCGTCTTGTACTGGTCGAGCCAGAGGCTCGCCGCCTGCACGAGCAGGTAGAGACCGGCGATGACCGCGAGCTGGATGCGCGCGGGCTTCGAGATGCGCAGCTCACCCTGACCGATGCGCACCGAGCCGTACAGGTACGACACGAGGGCGGTGACCAGGAGCGAGAGCAGGAGCACGGCGGAGACGAACGCGAGCAGGATCGTGTAGAACGGCATCGCGAACATGTAGAAGCCGGTGTCGATGCCGAACTGCGGGTCGACGTCCGAGGTGGCCACACCGTTGATCCAGAGCCAGACCGTCTTCCACTGCCCCGCGGCCGCGAAGCCGGCGAACAGTCCGAAGAAGATGGGCATGCCCCACATCGCCAGGCGACGCAGCGGCTCGATGACCTCCTGGTACCGGTCCAGCTGCGAGCTGAGCCGCACGTAGACCGGACGCAGCCGGTAGGCGAGCTGGATGACGACGAACAGCGGAACGGCCATCCCGAGGAAGCCCACCACGAACATCACCGCCGTGGCGATCCACTGCGTCGTGAGGACGCCGGTGAAGCCCACCTGGTCGAACCAGAGGAATTCGGTGTAGAGGGAGGCGAACACGAAGAACACCGCGATCAAGGCGGCGATGATCACCAGGGAGATGCCGAGAATGCGTCGTGAGGTTCGAGGCGTGGCCGGATTCGGAGCTGAAGGCGAGGAGGTCACCCCACCATCCTAGGCATCGCTCACTGTGCGCAGGCTGTCATCCCGATCACAGCGCGGTCACGGTGACGTCTGCGCTCAGCTGCCTGCGAGGTCGCAGGTCGGGAGCGCTGAGACGTCGCCGTCGTCCGCGATGACCTCGAGGGCGGCGAGCGACTCCTCGAGCGTCGCCGTGCGGATGACCTGCAGTCCGTCCGGCACGTGTCCGACGACCTCGTCGCAGTTCGCCGCGGGAGCCAGGAAGTAGTCGGCTCCTGCGTCTCGCGCGCCGTAGAGCTTCTGACGGATGCCGCCGATCGGACCGACCGTGCCCGCCGCGTCGATGGTTCCGGTGCCGGCGATGTCCTTCCCGCCGTTGAGCTCCCCTTCGGTCAGCGTGTCGATGATCCCGAGCGCGAACATCATCCCGGCGCTGGGTCCGCCGACGTTGTCGAGCTGGATCGTGACGTCGATCTCGAAGTCGTAGTCGGTGCGCAGCGTGATGCCGATGAGCCATGCGGTCGCGTCGCCCTCGGTGTGCTTCTCCGGGGTGACCTCCACGGTCTGCTCGGCGCCGCCGCGCAACAAGGTGAGCTGCACCGGCGCTCCCGCCGCGGCCTGGATCGCCTCCCGCAGCTG
>NZ_JAGYWT010000192.1:0-4489 GCF_019279095.1 Microbacterium sp. BF1
CGCCGACAATGCCCAGTTCCGCGCCGAGCACGCGGCATGCAGCATGGGTGTCTGGCGTCTCGAGAACAACAGGGTGGAGCACTGCCACCTGTGCTGCCCATTCCCGCCACTTTCACCGGCTCAACGCACAATCTGCTGCGGGTCAGCTCGGGGGAGGCCCTGATCGGGTTCGCGCAGGGTGATGCGGCCGCCGATGCGGTGGCCGGCACCGGGGCCTTCGACACGCCGCTGGAGGTGCAGGCCCTCGCTCGGCTCTACGACGAATACGTGCAGGTCGTGGTGCGGGGAGACTCCGAGATCGACGACGTCGGCGATCTCGCCGGCCGAACGATCTCGCTCGGCGCGGAGAACTCCGGGGTGAACGTGATCGCCGCCCGCGTGCTGGATGCGGCCGGCGTCGATCTCGGGTCTGTCCGCAACCCTCAGCTCGACCTCAGCGAGTCGATCGGCGCGATGGAGCGCGGGGAGATCGACGGGTTCTTCTGGGTGGGCGGATTGCCGACCCCTGGAGTGGCGGAGCTCTCCGAGAGGTCGCCGGTTCGCCTGCTCCCGATCGAGCAGGAGTGGGTCAACGAGGTGAACGAGCGGTACTCGCACGCCTACCGTCCGGCAGATGTCCCGGCCGGGACCTACGGCCTCGTGGATTCCGCGCCGACGATGGCGGTGCCCAACTATCTCGTCACGGCAGCCGCGACCCCTGACGCCGTCGTGCGCGACGTGCTCGCCGGGCTGTTCGACGCGCGTCTGCGCATCGCGGGGGAGGTGCCCACCGCGGCGTTGCTGGACCGTCGTTCGGCGATCTTCACCGGTCCCGTCCCTCTGCACCCCGGGGCCGTGGACTACTACCGGGACCTGCGCGGCTGACTGCTCAAGAAATCCTCAAGAAGTCTGACACCGGGGTCCACCCTCTGTCATTGTGAGGTCGATCGTGAACGATCGTCGCCTGCTGCTCAACTGTTTTTGGGGTGCTGCAGCAGGACGATTCCGCGGCCCGTGGGGGCGGGCCGCGGGGTAACCATGCACAGCTGCATTGGTGCCGCGATCAGGTGATTACGAACGTGTAAATCTCACCGAGGTGCCTGGAGACCCGCGTCCGACGTGGCTAGTTTGGAGAAATGATGACCTCTGATACCCCGCTCGTCGTGGTCGAGAACGTCCAGAAGCACTACGGCGATTTCCAGGCGCTCACCGACATCGACCTGACCGTCAACTCGGGGGAGGTCGTGGTCGTGATCGGCCCGTCCGGCTCCGGCAAGTCGACGCTCTGCCGCACGATCAACCGTCTCGAGACGATCACCAGCGGCAGCATCAGCATCGACGGCAAGGAGCTCCCGGCCGAGGGCAAGGGCCTGGCGCATCTGCGGGCGGACGTCGGCATGGTCTTCCAATCCTTCAACCTCTTCGCCCACCTCACGATCCTCGAGAACGTGACACTCGGCCCGATCAAGGTCCGCGGCATCAAGAAGTCCGACGCCGAGAAGGAGGCGATGATGCTGCTCGAGCGCGTCGGCGTCGCGCAGCAGGCGAACAAGCTCCCCGCCCAGCTCTCCGGCGGCCAGCAGCAGCGCGTGGCGATCGCCCGCGCTCTCGCGATGCAGCCCAAGGTGATGCTGTTCGACGAGCCCACCAGCGCCCTCGACCCCGAGATGATCAACGAGGTCCTCGACGTCATGGTCGAGCTGGCGCACGACGGAATGACGATGATCGTCGTCACCCACGAGATGGGCTTCGCCCGCAAGGCCGCCGACCGCGTGGTCTTCATGGCCGACGGACGGATCGTGGAGGAGGCGACTCCCGAGGAGTTCTTCACGCATCCGAAGAGCGATCGCGCCAAGGACTTCCTCTCGAAGCTCCTCACGCACTGACGTCCACGCACCGACCACACAGACCCTGCACACACAGCACACGAAGGAGACGCACATGCGACGCACACGGACACTGGCAGGTATCGGAATCGCAGCGGCCGCGCTGCTGGCGCTCACCGCCTGCAACAGCGGTACGCCGTCCAGCACAGGAGCTCCGGAGGGCGGCGACGAGGGCGAGGCCTCCAGCAGCACCCCGTGGACCGTCCTGACCGACGTCAGCATCGACGGCAGCCCGACGTTCGACCGGATCGAGTCTTCCGGCACGATCAAGGTCGGCGTCAAGGAGGACCAGCCGGGCCTCGGCTACCTCGACCCGGTGACGGGCGATCGCACCGGATTCGACGTCGACATCGCCCGCTGGATGGCGGCATCGCTCGGCGTCGATCCGGAGAAGATCGAGTTCCAGGCGATCGCCTCCGCGAACCGCGAGCAGGCCATCGTGAACGGCGACATCGACTACTACGTCGGCACCTACTCGATCACCGACAAGCGCAAGGAGCAGATCTCCTTCGCCGGTCCCTACTTCGTCACCGGTCAGGGCCTCCTCGTCGGCGCCGACAGCGACATCAAGAGCGTCGACGACCTGAGTGCCGAGACGACGGTCTGCTCGGCGACCGGATCGACGCCGATCCAGAACATCAAGACGAACTACCCCGACGTGCCGACCAAGGAGTACGACACGTACTCGAAGTGCGTCGAGGACCTGAAGAACGGTCAGGTGGATGCCGTCACGACCGACGAGGCGATCCTCATCGGCTACGCGGCCCAGGACCCGGACAAGCTGAAGGTCGTCGGGGAGCCGTTCAGCGAGGAGCGCTACGGCATCGGACTCGCCAAGGGCGATGACGCGCTGGTCGAGTACTTCAACACGCAGCTCACCGACGGCGCGAAGATCTGGCAGCAGATCTTCGACAACAACCTGGGTGCCTCCGGCGTCAAGGCGACGCAGCCCGAGGTCGACCCGATCGGCTGATTCCTGCGGGGCGGTCGACATGTTCGACCGCCCCGCTCATCGGCAGGAACATCCGAGAACTCGAATCGACAGGAGCAGCTGTGGGAGTCATCACCGACCACCTCGACCTCTGGGGAGAGGCACTGTGGGGAACCATCGTGCTGTTCCTGGGCGGTGGCATCATCGCGCTGGTTCTCGGACTCATCGTCGGGGCCGCGAGAGTATCGCCGGTTCCGATCGCACGAGCCGTCGGCGGCATCTATGTGAACTGGATCCGCAACACGCCGCTCACCCTCGTCATGTTCTTCTTCGCGTTCTGCCTCCCCATCCTGCTGGGGGAGCGGGTGAACGCCCTCCTGCTGGCCGTGATCGCCCTCGGGCTCTACACCGCGACCTACGTCGCCGAGGCGCTGCGCGCCGGCATCAACACGGTGCCGGTCGGACAGGCCGAGGCCGCGCGTGCGATCGGCCTGAACTTCGGACAGGTCATGCGCTACGTGGTGCTGCCGCAGGCGACGCGCTCGGTCGTCCCGCCCATGATGAGCGTGCTCATCGCGCTCATGAAGAACACCACGGTGGCGGCGGGGTTCTCCGTCGTCAACCTCGGCACCATCCGCGCGGCGCTCAGCGAGCGCGGGGAGAACGCCCTCGTCGTCCTGCTGTGGGTCATGGTCCTGTTCGTGGTGCTGGTGCTGCTGCTCGCCTGGGTGCAGCGCGTTCTCGAGAACAAGTGGAGGATCGCGCGATGAGTTCCGTCCTTTTCGACGTCCCCGGCCCTCGTGCCGTCGTCCGCAACCGGCTCATCGGGGCCGCAACGGTCCTCGTCGTCCTCGCCGTGCTCGGCTGGGTCGTGTGGAGACTCTTCGCCACGGGACAGTTCTCTGCGGAGAAGTGGAACATCTTCACCTTCTCCGCGGTCTGGGTCCGGTTCGGCGAGGGATTGGTGGCCACGCTGGCCGCATTCGCGGTCGCCGGTGTCGGATCCATCGCCCTCGGCTTCCTGCTCGGCATCGGGCGCCTGTCGGAGCACGCCTGGGTGCGTGAGCCCGTCCGGTGGATCATCGAGGTGCTGCGAGCGGTGCCCGTGCTCATCCTGATGATGCTGCTGTACTACGGCCTCCCCGTGATCGGTGTGAAGATGCCGCCGTACTGGGCCGTCGTGATCGCCCTGATCGTCTACAACGGCTCCGTGCTCGCCGAGGTGCTGCGTGCCGGCATCGAGTCGTTGCCCCGTGGGCAGAAGGAAGCCGGCTACGCGATCGGACTGCGAAAGACCGGGGTGATGTACTTCATCCTGATCCCGCAGGCCGTGCGGGCCATGATGCCGGTGATCATCGCGCAGCTCGTCGTCGCGCTGAAGGACACCGCGCTCGGGTTCATCATCACGTACCAGGAGCTCCTCTACGTCATCAACCAGATCGGCAACCAGGCGCCCTACGGGTCGCCGCTGATCCCCGCGGCGATCGTCGGCGGATCGATGTACGTGGCCGTGTGTCTGCTGCTGTCCTACATCGCCTACCGCCTGCAGCGTCGGGCCAAGCGCTACGGGGGCCATGTCCATGAAGCGCGAGTAGTGCCCCTGGAACGCGACAGTGATCGTCGCGGTAGGTCCATTACGGTGCTTGGCGACGATGAGGTCGGCCTCGCCCGGACGCACGTCCTTGTCGTAGAC
>NZ_JAGYWT010000193.1:0-4435 GCF_019279095.1 Microbacterium sp. BF1
GTCGCCGGACGAACACATGGCCGACACCGCCGTCGCGGAGGAGGTGGAGCACGCTCTTCGCGCTGCCGCTGACGTCCCTCCCGGCGTGAAGGCGGTGATCGAGGGCGGCGACGTCAGCCTCATGGGGGAGGTGGACCGGGACTACGAGCGGCGCGCTGCGAAGCGCGCGGTGCAGCATCTGAAAGGTGTGCGAACCGTGAACAGCATGATCACGCTCACCGCCCGGCCCTCGGCGGCGGATGCAGAGGAACGCATCCGCGGCGCGATCAGGCGCAACGCGCTCGTCGACGCGCACACGATCGAGGTCGCGGTCTCGGGCACCTCGGTCATGCTCACCGGCACCGTCCGATCATGGGCGGAGAAGAATCAGGCTGTGGAAGCGGCCTGGGCCTCTCCGCATGTGACCGAGGTCGACAACCGCATCGTCGTCCGCCCTTATTGATGAGGTGGCGCCGACGGCGCACCGGGAGAGCCGATTCCGGCCGTCCGCTCCGTTTCGAGCACGGCCGCCTGCGTCCGGCGCTCCAGCCCGAGCTTGCTGAGCACGGAGGAGACGTAGTTCTTCACCGTCTTCTCCGCGAGCCCGAGACGGTCGCCGATCTGAGCGTTGGTCAGCCCTTCGGCGATCAGCGCGAGCGTCTGCTTCTCGCGCAGGTTGAGCGATCCGTAACGAGGGTCCTCTGTGCGGGCGTCGCGCACGCGATGGGTGATGCGGCGCACCATCGAGGGATTCAGCAGCGACTCTCCGTCGGCCACGGCGCAGACGGCACGCACGAGTTCATCGGTGTGCAGACTCTTCAACAGGTAGCCGGAGGCATCGCCCATGACGGCGGCGACGAGCGCGTCGTCATCGTCGAATGCGGTCAGGATCAGGCATCGCACGCTCGGATGGGCTTGGCGGATGTGGCGGCACAGATCGATACCGCTGCCGTCAGGGAGATGCACGTCCAGGACGGCGACGTCCGGGAGCGTCTCGGCGATCCGGATGACCGCCTCGTTACAGGTCGATGCTTCCCCGACCACCGTCAGATCGGGGTGCGCGTCGAGGAGTCCGGCGATGCCGCGGCGCACGATCTCGTGATCGTCGACCAGGAACACTCGGTGCATTCGTCCCTTTCTTCGTTGTCGGGCGGTGGGGCGGCCATCAAGGCGGGTACGGACGTGCAGCTCACAGTACAGCTCGCGACTCGGACGGGAACAGGACTCGTCACGGGACCAAAGACCCACCGTGGGGCGGCCTTCGCGTCGTATCCTCGCCTTCTGGGAAAAAGAGGGGGGGAGTCGTCCGCATCGGGAGGGCCGCTCCGAGGAAAAGGGACAGGGGCCGCGCTCCAGGGGCAGTGCGGTTCCTCTCTCTTCTCTCTACCGTGACGATCAGCGCTTTCCAGGGGGAGTGGAGGCCCGAGGGGCTTCGGATGTGACAGCGGCCGGCATCGGTGTGTGGACGACGAGCACCGGACAGCGGGCGTGGGCCGCGCACGCCGCACTGACGGAGCCGAGGAGCAGCCCGGCGAATCCCCCATGTCCACGACTGCCGACGACGAGCATCGACGCCCGGTCGCTCTGTTCGATGAGCACCTCTGCGGCGCGGCCGGGAACGACCGACTGCGAGAAATGCTCCGGAGGCGATCCCTGGAGCGCTGCACGCACGGCATCGAGGAGGCACCGTTGCGCATCCATCTTGGGAGACCATTCGGTGCCGGGATCGAACGGATCGAGCATCACCGGATACGTCCAGGTGGTCACCGCCGCGAGTGGGACATCGAGTGCAGCGGCGATGCGCGCCGCGTACGACAACGCCTCCACGGAGGCGGCGGAGCCATCGACGCCGACGACGATGGGGAGCGGCTCGACGATGTCTGTCATCCGTCCAGGATTCACCCCGCGGGAGCGGCTCGCAGAGGCGAACGTCCCACGGTGTGGTCTCGGCTCATCCCGAGTGGTGGGCCCGATCGCCGGGCACGATGAGGACGGGTGCGTTGATGTTGACGAGGACGTCCTGGACGACAGGTCCGAGGGAATGCTCGCTGCGATGCGCGTGCCCTGCGCCGATGACGACGAGTGCGGCATTCCGGGAGGCGTCCAACAGCGCTTCCGCCGGCGGCCGCACGGTCTCGCGCGTTCGCAGCGTGGCCCGAGGGTGCAGCCGTTGGACGAGAGCGGCCGCCTGCTCCAGCGCGGATGCCGACGTCTCCACGGGCGCCGGAACGATCCCGGAGAACGAGGAATGCACGACTTGCAGCGGCTCCCCGCGCCGTGCGGCCTCGTCGGATGCCGCGCGGACGACGGGATCGAGCAGGTCATCGGCCTTCACCCCGGCGACGACCCCTGAGCGGAAGCGCAGATCGAGGTGCGGCACGACCACGACGGCGCAGCGCGCCACCGCTGCGATGCGCAGACTCATGGTGCCGAAGACACGGCTGTGGATGAACCCCGTCTTGCCGGTGCTGATCACAAGGGCGTCATCATCCTGGAGGAAGCGGGCGAGCTGCTCCGGCACGGGCCCCCTCGGGAGTACGACGTCCGTCGTCCTGCGCGGTTCGGGGTGCGCGAAATCCGCATCATCTCCGGTCGACACATGCACGCGGACGACTGGGACGCCGGCCGCGGCAGCATGCGACTCGGCCCACGCATGCGCCGTTTCCTCGCCACCGCGTCCCTTGAGCGCCAGGACATATCGTTCAGGCATTCGTGCGCTTCCTCTCTCGGTGGACTGCCATCGTCTGATGAGGGAGGTCGGGTCTGAAGAGTCGAAGGTCCCGCAGAGGCCTTTCGAGAGTAGTGTCGGCAATGACTGCCGCGGAAAGTGGGGGTGATGGACGACGAAGAGCTTCGGTTCCCCGACCAGTGCCGATCCGAGCTGGAGAGCACGATCGGCGAGCTGGTAGAACGAGCTCAGCACGTGCTCAGCGCCCAGGGCCGACTGCGCAGCCTGCTCCGTGCGAGCCAGATCGTCGTGAAGGACCTCGACCTCGAACAGGTTCTTCGCCACATCGCCGAGGCCGCCGTGACCCTGGTGGATGCGCAATACGGCGCGCTCGGTGTGATCGACCGCGAGGGGCGCCTGGAGCAGTTCATCCACGTCGGGATGCCGGATGACGTCGCTGATCGGATCGGTGATCTTCCGGAGGGGCATGGTGTGCTGGGGGCGGTCATCGAGAGCGCGCATCCGATCCGCCTGGTCGACCTCGGCGCCGATCCGCGATCGGTGGGGTTGCCCGCGCACCATCCGGTCATGCGCACGTTCCTCGGCGTTCCGATCCGGGTGCGCGGGGAGATTTACGGGAATCTGTATCTCACCAACCGCACGGGCGGCGAGTTCACCGACGAAGACGAAGAGCTGGTGCTCGCCCTCGCGACCACGGCCGCGATCGCGATAGACAATGCGCGTCGCTATGAGGAGTCCCAGCGCCTTCAACGCCTCAGCCACGCCCTCGCTGAGATCTCCGCGGCGTTGCTCTCGGCGGACGCGGGTGACGTCTTCGGCGTGGTGGCGGAGAAGGTTGCCTCCGTCATCGATGCCGACCTGGTGCTGATCGTTGCGCCGGGAGCCGAGGAGGGGCGCTACCACGTGG
The DNA here is from genome assembly GCF_019279095.1 of Microbacterium sp. BF1. Classification (NCBI taxonomy): domain Bacteria; kingdom Bacillati; phylum Actinomycetota; class Actinomycetes; order Micrococcales; family Microbacteriaceae; genus Microbacterium; species Microbacterium sp. BF1. Next base: position 3,576 of record NZ_JAGYWT010000193.1, read on the forward strand.
AGACAGCCCGAGGAGTCGGTGCCGATCGGCTCGAGGGCACGGAGGTTCCCGATGGCGATTCCCTGATCGCCCGGGCGATGAGCGGCGCAAGCGTCGTCTCCAACGCCGATCCTGCCGAGTCGCCCTCCTTCGAAGGGCGTCTCTCCGGAGGATCGACCATCGCCGTCCCCCTTCTCGTCGCGGGCACGCCCGCGGGTGCCCTGTGCGTGGTCCGCGACGCGAAGGAGAAGCACTTCTCGTCCGAGGATCTGTCGGTGCTCTCGGAGTTCGCCGCGCAAGCGGGCATCGCCGTCGCCCTCGCGCATGCCCGTGCTGACCGTCAGCGGCTGGATCTGATCGAGGATCGTGCCCGGATCGCACGAGACCTTCACGACAACGTCATACAGCGGCTGTTCGGGACAGGGCTCGGCCTGCAGGCGCTGGCAGCGACCACGCCTGATCGAGCCGAAGCAATCTCCGCGCACGCCGGAGAGATCGACGCGGCCATCTCCGACTTCCGCACGGCCATCTTCGCTCTTCAGACCACGGACCCCGAGTCGGTCCGTCATCGTCTCCTCGACGTGGTGGGCGAGTTCACCCCGAGTCTTCGCAGCGCTCCCCGCGTCTCGTTCTCCGGTCCCGTCGATCTCCTCGTCACCGGCGCGCTCGGTGAGGACATCGTCGCCGTGGTGCGCGAGTCGCTGAGCAACGTCGCCCGCCATGCGCGCGCCACGACGTCGGAGGTCATCGTCGCCGTCACGGCATCCCGTGTCACGGTCGTCGTCGACGACGACGGGATCGGTATGCCCGAGAACCCGGAGCGCGTCAGCGGGACGGCGAATCTGGAGATGCGCGCGCGAGCGCATGGCGGCACGTGCACG
>NZ_JAGYWT010000194.1:0-4427 GCF_019279095.1 Microbacterium sp. BF1
GAACTGCACTCCGCGCCCCACCCGGCGCAGCAGCGGCACACCCACATCGCGCTCCAGCGCGCTCAGCTGCTGCGACACCGAGGCCTTGCTGTAGGAGAGGGCGTCGGCGACGGCCGACAGCGTTCCGCGGCGCGAGAGCTCCACCAGCATCCGGAGTCGGTTCACATCCAGCACGGCGGCGTCCTTCGTTCAGCTTGAGTGAACAGAATCCACGCAAATCGGTTGATAGACGGAGCCTACCGAGCCGCAGGACAATGATCCAGCCCGCACACGAAATCCCGGTGTGCGCTCTCTTGGAAGGTCCCACCGATGCCTGTCGCCGCCGACACCACCACTCCCCGTACCGAAGACGTCGCCAGCTTCACCTGACCGCCTCGGCGGCTTCGTGGTGGCGTCCCGAGCTGCGGGGAACGGTCTCGCGCATCGGAGCGTTCTGCTACGGCATCCGATCAGCGGAGGGACCGGAACTTGACGGCATCCGCCCGGCCGCGAGCCTCGTCGCGACGGTCGTCGACCTCCACGGGGATCGGGTATCGATCGGGATCGGCAGCTTTGACGGCCTCCCCTCCACACTCTCCGCAAGCCGCGTCGGAACCTCCGGCGGAGTACGGACGCTCGTGTCGGTGGGACACACCTCATCGGTCGTCGAGGGGTGGCCGGGAGCGCGGGTCGGTGACGAGGTCGTCGTGTTCGGCGCTGGTGAGCGCGGAGAGACGTCGGCGACGACTCTCGCCGAGCGCATCGACACCGTGGGAGAAGAGATCCTCACCCGGCTCACGCCGCGCGTGCGCAGAGTCGTCGCCGACTGATCTGCCTCGGCTGACCACGGTCAGCCGAGGGGCGTCAGGATGCGATCAGACCGTCTCTACGAGGCGGGCCGTCTCGTCGTGCCAGCTGGTGGCGATGCTGCGGAGCTTCTCTTCGTACTTGCGACCATGGTGGGCGCAGAACAGGAGCTCGGACCCGTTGACCTCAGCGGCGATGTACGCCTGAGCGCCGCAGGAATCACAACGATCCATGGCTGTCAGGCGGAACTCGACGGTGGAGGTGTCACGTTCGGTCGTTGCGTTCATCTCGGTGCCTCCTCGGGTGTCGGCTTCGCTGGGGGATTTGGTCAATACAACCACGCTCCACCTGTACGCATGCCCGGTTTGCGGCGTGTTTCGCTCAGCGCGTACGCGACCCCCGCCGAGTAGCCTCCCGCGGGGAGTGTCTGCGGAGTCGGGGGAGCTCACGAGATTAGACTCGGAGATTGTGAATGCCGAGTACTCCGCCCATCATCTCCAGGTGCTTGAAGGCCTCGAGGCCGTCCGCAAGCGCCCAGGGATGTACATCGGGTCCAACGGCTCGCCCGGGCTCATGCACTGCCTCTGGGAGATCATCGACAACTCCGTCGACGAGGCGGTCGCCGGCAACGGCACGAAGATCGACATCATCCTGCATGCCGACGGCAGCGTCGAGGTGCACGACCGAGGTCGCGGCATCCCGGTCGATGTGGAACCGCGCACGGGGTTGACCGGTGTCGAGGTGGTCTACACGAAGCTGCACGCCGGCGGCAAGTTCGGTGGGGGATCCTACGCGGCATCCGGTGGTCTGCACGGCGTGGGCGCTTCCGTGGTGAACGCGCTCTCCGAGCGCCTCGACGTCGAGGTCGACCGCGGAGGCAAGACCTATGCGATGTCGTTCCATCGCGGCGAGCCCGGCATCTTCGCGGACTCGGGGGAGAAGCGCCCGGACGCTCCTTTCACACCGTTCCAGGAGAAGAGCGAACTGCGGGTGATCGGCAAGGCGCCCCGCGGCGTGACCGGCACCCGGGTGCGCTACTGGGCCGATCGGCAGATCTTCACCAAGGATGCGGCCTTCCAGCTGTCCGAGCTGGAGACCCGCGCCCGTCAGACCGCCTTCCTGGTGCCGGGGCTCGAGATCGAGGTCGCCGACAAGCGCACGAATCGTCCTGACGCACCGGAGCTCGGCTCCGAGGACGCGGATTCCCCCGGAACCGTGACCTCCTACCTCTATGAAGGCGGTATCTCGGAGTTCGTCGACTACCTCGCCGTCGACCCGCCGATCACCGACAACTGGCGCATCCAGGGTGAGGGAACGTTCAAGGAGACGGTTCCGGTCCTGCAGGCCGACGGACACATGATCGCCACCGAGGTGGAGCGTGTGTGCGCTGTCGACATCGCACTGCGGTGGGGCACGGGCTACGACACCAAGGTGCGCTCCTTCGTCAACATCATCGCGACGCCCAAGGGTGGAACCCATCAGCAGGGCTTCGAGCAAGAGCTCCTCAAGGTGCTCCGCGCGCAGGTCGAGCAGAACGCCCGCCGTCTCAAGGTCGGCAACGACAAGCTCGAGAAGGACGACGTCCTCGCCGGATTGACGGCCGTGCTCACGGTCAACGTGCCCGAACCGCAGTTCGAGGGGCAGACCAAGGAGATCCTCGGCACCCCTGCGGTCCGGCAGATCGTGGCTCAGGTGATCCGCAAGGACCTGACGCAGCGCTTCAGCTCCACCAAGCGCGACGACAAGAACCAGGCGTCCCAGCTGCTGGACAAGGTCGTCTCCGAGATGAAGGCACGCGTCTCGGCGCGTGCGCACAAGGAGACCCAGCGTCGGAAGAACGCACTGGAGTCGTCGACTCTTCCGACGAAGCTCGTCGACTGCCGCACCAACGAGGTCGAGCGCAGCGAGCTCTTCATCGTCGAGGGCGACTCGGCGCTCGGCACCGCCAAGAATGCGCGCAACAGCGAGTTCCAGGCCCTGCTGCCGATTCGAGGGAAGATCCTCAACGTGCAGAAGGCCTCCGTGGGCGACATGCTCTCGAACACCGAGTGCGCATCGATCATCCAGGTCATCGGGGCCGGCTCAGGGCGGACCTTCGACATCGACGCGGCGCGCTACGGCAAGATCATCCTGATGAGCGATGCCGACGTCGACGGTGCCCACATCCGCACCCTGCTGCTCACCCTGTTCTTCCGCTACATGCGACCGCTGATCGAGCACGGCCGCGTGTTCGCCGCCGTACCGCCGTTGCATCGAATCATCGTGATGAACCCCGGATCGAAGCCGAACGAGACGATCTACACCTACAGCGAGCAGGAGATGCACACGCTGCTGGCGAAGCTTCGCAAGGCAGGCAAGCGCTGGCACGAGCCGATCCAGCGCTACAAGGGTCTCGGCGAGATGGATGCCGAGCAGCTGGCGAACACCACCATGGACCGCTCCGGTCGTCTTCTGCGTCGTGTGCGCATGGAGGATGCGGAGGCCGCGGGGCGCGTGTTCGAGCTCCTGATGGGCAACGAGGTCGCTCCGCGTCGTGAGTTCATCATCGACTCTTCCGACCGGCTGTCGCGCGAGTCGATCGACGCGTGAGGAGATCCGGAGGCCGGCGGTGACCCGCAGCCTCCGGATCGCTCAGACGAGTGTGCGGCCGATGCTGCCGATGACGCCGTCGATGGGCTGACCAGAGGCGTCGCGGCGTGCTCCCGCTTCGGGGAGTTTGCGCACGGCACCGGTCGGATCGACCGCCTGCGGAGGGTTCGGGCCCACCCAGGCGACGGTCAACCGGTCCTCACCCTTCAAGAAGGAATGCGCGCGGACGCCACCGGTCGCGCGGCCCTTGGCGGGGTACTCCGCGAACGACGACACCTTGGCCCGGCCGGGGTCGGTACCGGGGAGGATGCTCTCTCCACCCGACACCGTGGCGACGACGGCATCCGCAGACGGATCGACCACGCCGAAGAAGAGCACGGATGCCCCCGAGCCGAGCTTGACTCCCGCCATTCCGCCGGCCGGTGCTCCCTGCGGGCGCACCGCCGAAGCCGGGAAGTGCAGCAGTTGGGCGTCGGTCGTCACGAACACCAGCTCGGCGTCGTCCGGGGCCTCAGCCGCTCCCACGACCGTGTCTCCCGGCTTCATGCCGATGACCTCGAGGTCGGGACGCACAGGCAGGCTCGAGGGAACGATGCGCTTGACCGTGCCCTGCGCCGTGCCGAGTGCGATCGGTGTCTCACTGTCGAAACGCACGAACCCAACCACGCGTTCACCCTTGGTCGTGATGCCGAGGTAGTCGCGCAGCGGGGTGCCGGCGGCGAGCTGCACGGAGGTGGCGGGCACGGACGGGAGGTCGACGGGGGAGAAGCGCACGACGCGGCCGAGGCTGGTGAGTGCTCCGAGTTCGGCTCTGACCGTGGTCTCGACCGTCGTCAGGATCGCGTCGTGCTTGCTGCGCCTGGCGGGGACGGAGAGCTCCTGGCCTTCGCCGAGGTCGACGCGAACCGTGCGACCTGTGGTGGAGTCGACGGGTGAGCCGTTGCGCGACCACGAGCTCATCCACAACTACATTCTCATGGGGTTGAGCCACGCTGAGCAGGTCGATGTCGAATCCCGCTTCTGGGTGCCCATCGAGCGGCACACCGGCGAGG
>NZ_JAGYWT010000195.1:0-4410 GCF_019279095.1 Microbacterium sp. BF1
CGTACGGGTACGGCGTCCCCGCGTACGGCTGTGCGGGAGAATACTGCGGAGCGAACGACGGCGCAGCCCCCGGTTGCGTGACCGGTTGCTGTGCGCCGTACTGCGCGTACGCATACCCCTGCGACATCATGACGTGCTCCGGCACCTGGCGGGGCGGCGGTGCCGAGGTGACAGCGCGCGTCGGGTCGACGCGGAAGGGATCGTCCTGCTGCTCATCGGTCCAGCCGAGGTCGCGGCGCTCGACATGCGCGATGAGGGTCTGATCCAGCCCTTCGTAGCGCATCCGGCAGTCGAGGTAGACGAGTGCGGAACCGGTGCTCTGCACCACGAGCGTGATCGCCTGGATGACCAGGAGCAGGATCTGCGGGGCGATGAGCGTCACGATGAAGGCGATGACAGCGCTGGGGTCCTCGGCGCCCGTGGGTGCGACCACGGAACCGAGAAGGGAACCGAGCAGTGTGACGGGCACGCTGACGACCTGCGCCGCGATGCCCATGATCGCGCTGATGAGGAAGGTCACCCCGAACGCGACCCAGAAGCGCCCGCGGGTGAGTCGCCAGGATCGCACGAAGGCGTCACGGAAACGCGCACGCTCGAGGACCAGGATCGAGGGCACCAGCAGCAGCTTCGTGGTGAGCCACACCGCGAGCGGGATGCAGGCGAGGACGATGACGATCACCACGAGGACGACGACGCCGACCATCTCGACGCTGCCGCCGAGACCCCCGGCGATGAAGGCGGCGATGATCACCGCGGCGATGATGAAGATGCCGAACACGGCAGCCACCGAGAGGGAGGCGAACCCGGCGAGTCGCCAGAACGCGGGGGCCATCCGGCGCCAGAGCATGCGCAGCGTCGCCTTCACCCCGATCGCGGCGTACCCGATCTCTGCGGCGACGACGCCCTGCATCATCGCCGTGAAGGCGATCGAGGCCAGTCCGACGGCGAGTCCGGCGATCAGGTTCACCGCGATGGTGCCGGCCATCACCGCTTCGAAATCCGGAGAGGAAGGCGAGACCGTCTCCAGGCGGCTGAAGGTCGTGAAGAGGACGACGCCCATGACCACGGCGGTGACGACGACCACGACGAGCTGGATCACGACGGCGAAGCCGAAGAGCACCTTGGGGTTGTGCCGCAGCGCCGCGAAGGCCTTGCCCAGCAGCATCCCGAACGACAGTGGATGAAGGGGAATGATGCCCTTCTTCGGGGCAGGCGTCCACGTCTGGCCGGTCACAGGCACTCCCTCTCCATCGCGCGCTCCCATCGTGTCATATCCGATGCGTGGCGCGCAGACCTGGGGTCGGCGGGACTCGGTGCCATAAGGTAACTCTTATGACCTCACGTATTCTCGTGGTCGACGACGACACCGCGCTCGCCGAGATGATCGGGATCGTGCTCCGCACCGAAGGCTTCGAGCCGGTGTTCTGCGCGGACGGTGCGCGCGCCGTCGACGAGTGGCGCACGCAGCGGCCCGACCTGGTGCTGCTCGATCTCATGCTCCCCGGTATGGACGGAATCGAGATCTGCACCCGCATCCGTGCCGAGTCCGGCGTGCCGATCATCATGCTCACCGCACGCAGCGACACCGCCGATGTGGTCCGCGGACTCGAGGTCGGCGCAGACGACTACATGGTCAAGCCCTTCAACCCGAAGGAACTGGTGGCGCGCATCCGCACGCGGCTCCGGCCCACGCCGCAGGCCACGAGCGAGCAGCTCCGGGTCGGGGATCTCACCGTCGACGTCGACGCGCACGAGGTCCGTCGCGGCACCGCCCCGATCGCTCTCACACCGCTGGAGTTCCAGCTTCTCGTCGCGCTCGCCTCGAAGCCTCAGCAGGTGTTCTCCCGGGAGATGCTGCTCGAGCAGGTCTGGGGCTATCACTACAAGGCAGACACCCGGCTGGTGAACGTGCACGTGCAGCGTCTGCGCGCGAAGGTCGAGCTCGACCCCGACAACCCGAAGATCGTCATGACGGTGCGCGGCGTGGGCTACCGCGCCGGGAGCATCGGCTAGGAGCACGATGGCCGCGACGACAGCGACCACCACGACGGTCGCTGTCCTGCGCGACTGGCGAGGCTGGCCGACGATGCTCGCCATCCTCTGGCGACGCTCGCTCCGCTTCCGCACGCTCTCGATAACCCTGCTCGCCACCTCCCTGGCGATCTTCATCACGTGCGTGACGATGGCCCTGGTCATCCAGAACGATCTGTTCATCTCGCGCAAGGACGTCGCTCTCGAAGACTCCCGCCGAGCGGTCGATCAGGCGCAGGGGATCCTGGATGTGGCCGAGGTGGGAGACGACTCTGCTGCACTCACGGAACTGTGGAACAGCGTCCAGTCGAATCTCACGCGCACATCGAGCACGGATCAGCTCGCCGGGTTCAAGATCGACAACGCGAAGGGCGTCCGCCTGAACGGCTTCGAGGCGGGGTTGAGTCGGAGCCTGCTGAGCCCCGAGCTCCAGGCCCGCGTCGTGGAGTTCGACGATCGCCAGGCCTGGCAGTCCGTGGCGCTGCCCGTCGCGGACGGGGGAGAGGTCCCCGGCATCATCGTGGGCCAGCAGCTCCAGGTGCCCGAGGCGGGAGCGTTCGCGATCTACTTCGCCTACGACCTGGGCGATGCCGATCAGACCCTCGTCTTCGTGCAGCGCACGCTCTGGATCGCCGGGATCGGTCTGGTCGCGATCGTCGCCGCGATCTCGTGGATCGTCCTTCGCGCGGTCTCCACCCCGATCGTGCAGGCCGCGGAGACCAGCGCACGGCTCGCGGCGGGCGACCTCGGGGTGCGCCTCGAGGTGCACGGAGAGGACGAGTTGGCCACGCTCGGACGCTCGTTCAACGCGATGGCGGACAGCATCGAGTCGCAGATCAAGGAACTCGGCGAGCTGTCGATGGTGCAGCAGCGCTTCGTGTCGGATGTCTCGCACGAGTTGCGGACACCGCTGACCACGATCCGCCTCGCTGCGGACATGCTCAACGACCAGCGCGAGGAGTTCGACCCCACCACCGCGCGGACGGCGGAGCTGCTGCACGCCCAGGTGCAGCGGTTCGAGACGCTGCTGTCGGATCTGCTGGAGATCAGCCGCTACGACGCGGGGTCGGTGCAGCTCGAACTCGAGGCGACGAGCCTCACCCACCTGGCCGAGGACATCATCGAGCAGATGCGCCCGCTCGCGGAGGGTCATGGCACTGAGCTGCGGCTCGTGGCGCCTGGCGGCTACTCACCCGTCGACATGGATCCGCGGCGCGTGCGCCGGGTGCTGCGCAATCTGATCGGCAACGCGATCGAGCACGGCGAGGGGCGTCCCGTCGTCGTCACGGTCGACAGCAACCAGCACGCCGTGGCGGTAGGGGTGCGAGATTTCGGCCTCGGGATGCAGCCCGCCGACGCGGAGCGGGTCTTCGACCGCTTCTGGCGCGCCGACCCCTCTCGTCAGCGCACGATCGGCGGCACGGGACTCGGGCTCTCCATCGCCCTGGGGGATGCGAGTCTGCACGGCGGCACGCTCGAGGTCTGGTCGGAGCTCGGTGTGGGAACGAACTTCGTGCTCACGATCCCCCGGCACGACGGGATCCTGGACGGTCCGAGCCCGATCTCCATCGAGCCGCAGGAGCCGTTCGCGGAGATCGGCGACGCGACGCAGCCGATCTCGTTGACGGACGCGCCCGCCGGTCTGTTCGACGAGGAGGACCGGTCATGACCCGGCGACGAGGGACACGGAGGATGCTGGCCATCGCGCTGGCACTCACCGCGCTTGTGCTTCCTGCGTGCGCGGGACTGCCCACCAGCGGTGATGTCGCCGTCGGCCTGAAGCTCGGGGAGTCCCCACAGGACGTCGACATCCTGCCGGTCGCCTCCGGCCCCATCACGGGTGCCGGGCCTGAGGAGATCGTCGAGGGCTTCCTCGAGGCCGGCATCACGACGACCGAGAACTGGGACACCGCACGCGACTTCCTCTCGCCCTCGCTGCAGCGGAGCTGGAGTCCCTCGGCAGGGGTGTCGATCGACGTCGGCACGGATACCAGGACCATCACATCCTCGGTCCCCGACGACGAGGTGGAGGGTGCGGACACCGCTGAGGTCCAGGTCACGCTCGACCTGGTCGCGAGCGTCGACGACTCCGGCGGCTACTCCGAGGCCCTCGGGTCATCCAACGTGGCGTTCACGCTGCAGCGGATGGAGAGCGGCGAATGGCGCATCACGCAGGCGCCGGACGGTGTCGTGATCGACGAGACGCGCTTCACCAAGGTCTTCGAAGGGTATCCGCTGCAGTACTTCGACCAATCGGAAATTCCCTCAAGCTCGCCGCCGGCCTGCTCAGCGACTTCGGGCTATCCGACGCGACTCTCTCCGCGAAGAGCGTCATCATCCCCGTCGCGTACTACTTGCACTCACGAGGGCTCAACGATG
>NZ_JAGYWT010000196.1:0-4363 GCF_019279095.1 Microbacterium sp. BF1
CGAGCCCGCCGACTTCGGTGCCCCGACAGGGCGCGAGGTCAATTGGAAGCACACCCCGGTCGCGCAGCTCACCTCGCTGTTCGAGGTCGCGTCGCCGAACGACGGTGTCAGCTACACGTACGGTGCGGGGGAGCAGTACATCGCCGCTCCGCTCGCCATCGGTGCGGCTCCCCGTGGCGAGGTCTTCCTCGCGGAAGACGTGACGGCCGCCGTCGCGTGGCAGGGGAGCACCGAGGCACTCCACGTGCGCATCCCGCGCGAGGAAGAGGTCGCCGAGCCTGTCTTCATTTCCATCGCCGGTCTCGGAGCGCAGCGCCGTGCCGACGCGCACATCGTGATCGAGGCACTGGAGCACAGCTCTGCGACGGTCGTGCTCCAGCACACCGGTTCCGCGCAGTACGCGCAGAACGTCGAGATCATCGTCCGCGACGGCGCGAAGCTCACGGTCATCAGCCTGCAGCAGTGGGAGGACGACGCGGTTCACGCGGCCGCACACCAGGCTCGGGTCGGCGCCGATGCGACGCTCAAGCACTTCGTCGTGAGCTTCGGCGGCGGCATCGTGCGCGTCAACCCGAACGTCGAGCTGGCCGGCGCCGGTTCCGAGGGCTACCTCTACGGCCTCTCCTACGCAGACGCCGGGCAGCACCTGGAGAGCCAGGTCTACCTGCACCACAAGGGCCCGCACACCAAGGGCGACGTCCTCTACAAGGGCGCGCTGCAGGGGCAGGGCGCGCACAGCGTCTGGATCGGCGACGTCCTCATCGGCGCCGACGCGACGGGCACCGACTCGTACGAGGCGAACCGCAACCTCGTCCTCACCGAAGGTGCACGCGCCGACTCGATCCCGAACCTCGAGATCGAGACGGGTGACATCCTCGGTGCCGGGCATGCGAGCGCCACCGGTCGTTTCGACGACGAGCAGCTGTTCTACCTGCAGGCACGCGGTATCACCGAGGAAGAGGCGCGACGCCTCGTCGTGCTCGGATTCCTCACCGACATCGTGCAGCGCCTGGGTATCCCCGCCCTCGAGGCCGAGCTGCTCGCAGCCATCGAGACGGAGCTCGCCGAGGTGAGTGCATGACCGCCGAGCGCGTCTGCGGCGTCGCCGACCTGGAACAGGACATGCCTCTGCGCGTGGACCCGGGCGGCGTGCCCATCACGGTGATCAAAGACGGCGAGGGTGTCATCCACGCCATCGGCGACACCTGCACCCACGGCGACATCTCGCTGTCTGAAGGCTTCGTCGAGGGCGACACGGTGGAGTGCTGGGCACACGGCTCCGCCTTCTCGCTGCTCACCGGCAAGCCCCAGAATCTCCCCGCTTATGAGCCCGTCCCGGTCTACGTCGTCCAGATCGACGGCGACGACGTGCTCATCGATCCGACTGTGATTAAGGAAGTCTGAAGAATGTCTGTTCTCGAGATCCGCGACCTGCACGTGACGGTCGAGACCGAGGCGGGGACCACCCCGATCCTCAACGGAATCAACCTCACCATGAACACCGGTGAGACCCACGCCATCATGGGCCCCAACGGCTCCGGCAAGTCGACCCTGGCCTACACGATCGCCGGTCACCCCAAGTACACGGTGACCTCGGGATCCATCACGTTCGACGGCCAGGACGTCCTGGAGATGAGCGTCGACGAGCGGGCCCGCGCCGGCCTGTTCCTCGCGATGCAGTACCCGGTCGAGATCCCCGGCGTCACGGTGACGAACTTCCTCCGCACGGCCAAGACGGCGCTCGACGGCGAAGCACCGGCGATCCGCGGCTGGACCAAGGACGTCAAGGCGGCCATGTCGAACCTGCGCATGGACCCGAAGTTCGCGCAGCGCAACGTCAACGAGGGCTTCTCCGGTGGCGAGAAGAAGCGCCACGAGATCCTGCAGCTCGAGGTGCTGAAGCCGAAGTTCGCTATCCTCGACGAGACCGATTCCGGCCTCGACGTCGACGCGCTCAAGATCGTCTCCGAGGGTGTCAACCGCGCGAAGGAGTCCACCGGACTCGGCGTGCTGCTGATCACGCACTACACCCGCATCCTTCGCTACATCCGCCCCGACTTCGTCCACGTGGTCGTCGCGGGCAAGATCGTCGAAGAGGGCGGCCCCGAGCTGGCAGACCGGCTGGAGAACGAGGGATACGACCGTTTCCTCGACCCTGCAGCTCCGATCGAGGCGTAGGCTGATCGCATGACAGCGACCCTCACGGACGAGAAGTACGACGCGGTCACCGAGGCCCTCAAGGACGTGATGGATCCCGAGCTCGGGATCAACGTCGTCGACCTCGGCCTCATCTACGATCTCGCTTGGGATGACGAGAACGACGCTCTCGTCATCCACATGACGCTGACCAGTGCCGGATGCCCGCTCACCGACGTCCTCGAGGACCAGACTGCTCAGGCTCTGGACGACGTCGTCGATCGCTTCCGGATCAACTGGGTGTGGATGCCGCCGTGGGGTCCGGAGAAGATCTCCGACGACGGGCGCGACATGATGCGCGCCCTCGGCTTCGCGATCTGACCCGCGCAGGAGCATCGCCGGAAGGCGTTGTCGGCGCGCGTCGGATCGGATGGCACCGCGACGACGCGTGTCGGAACCTCGGGAGAGAGAATGCTTCATGTGAAGGCCCTGCCTCTGGCGGAGCTCCGCGAGCGCAGCAGCGAGAAGTGGCGGGAGTACCCCGCAGACGTCCTGCCGTTGTTCGTCGCGGAAACCGACTTCCCGCTGGCTCCGGCCATCTCGACGGCGTTGCAGCGTGCCGTCGAGATCGGCGACACGGGATACATCGCCTCGCGGACCCCGTTGGCCGAGTCGTTCGCGTCCTTCGCGTCCCGACGCTACGGGTGGGAGCCTGATCCCGCTCGGATGCGCAGCACGGCGGACGTGAGCATGGGGATCGTCGAGATCCTCCGTCGCGTGACCCAGCCGGGAGAGCGCATCGTCGTCACGCCGCCGGTGTACCCGCCTTTCTACGATCTGGTGGCCGAGGCCGGTGCAGAGGTGGAGCGTGTACCGCTTGGCGATACGGGAACCGGGTGGGAGCTCGATCTCGACGGCATCCGCACGGCGTTCGAGGACGGCGCGACCGCGATCCTGCTCTGCAACCCGCACAACCCCACCGGCACCGTGCATGACCGCGACAGCCTCGCTGCTCTCGCGGAGTTGGCCGACGAGTTCGGCGTCGCGGTGGTCTCGGACGAGATCCATGCCCCGCTCGCTCAGCCGGGCACGGGGTTCACCCCGTTCCTCGCCGTGAACGACGCCGCGCAGCGGGTGGGCTACGCCGTGGTGAGCGCGAGCAAGGCGTTCAACCTCGCCGGGCTCAAGTGCGCTCTCATGGTCACGGCCGACGACGAGACGAGTGCCGTCGTGCGCGGGCTTCCAGTCGAGGTGGAGTGGCGTACCGGGCAGTTCGGTCTGCTCGCCGCTGTCGCCGCCTTCTCTGAGGAGAGCGACGCCTGGCTCGATGGACTGCTGCGCACTCTCGACGAGAACCGGGTGCTGCTCGAAGACCTTCTCGCCGCGCGCCTCCCCGGCGCGCGCTATCGCCTCCCCGATGCCGGATACCTCGCGTGGATCGACCTCTCCGCGCTGGGATGGGGAGACAATCCCGCGAGGCGCATCCTGAAGGACGCCAAGGTCGCCCTGCACTTCGGGCCGGCCTTCGGTGCGGAGGGCGCGGGCCACGTGCGGTTGAACTTCGGCACCAGCCCGGAGATCCTCACCGAGGCCATCGAGCGCATCGCAGCGCTCGTCGGTCGATGACCGCCCCGGCCGACGCCGCGACGATCTGGGACTGCCAACGCATCTGGGTGACCCTCGGCGCGGTCGCGCTGATCTTCCTCGGGGCGATCGAAGCCCTCGCGGTCACCACCGTGATGCCGATCGTCAGCGCAGCGCTGAACGGTGAGGCTCTGTTCGCCGTCGCCTTCGCCGGCACTCTGGCGACGAGTGTGATCGGCATGGTCGCGACCGGAGCATGGTCGGATGCCCGCGGACCGCGCGGTGCCCTGTACGTCGCCGTGACCCTCTTCATCATCGGCCTGCTGCTCTCCGGCTTCGCCGTCACGATGCATCAGTTCCTGATCGGACGACTCGTCCAGGGCCTCGGGACCGGAGGGCAGACGGTCGCACTGTACGTCGTGGTCGCCCGGCTGTATCCGCCCCACCTGCACGGTCGGATCTTCGCCGCCTTCGACGCGGCATGGGTCGTGCCGTCGATGGTCGGTCCCTTCCTCGCCGGTGCGGTCGCCGAGTATCTCGACTGGCGCTGGGCGTTCCTCGGCGTGGCGGTGCTGACGGCTGCGGCATTCCTGATGATCGCCGTCCGTCTTCGCGGTGTGGACCTCGGCCGCGGCACCCCGCA
>NZ_JAGYWT010000197.1:0-4361 GCF_019279095.1 Microbacterium sp. BF1
CCGGGCCGTTGAAGTCGCACGGTCCTGCGCGCATCATCGCGCTGTGCAACCAGAAGGGCGGCGTCGGCAAGACGACGACCTCGATCAACCTGGCCGCGGCTCTTGCGGAGTACGGCCGGAAAGTCCTCGCCGTCGACTTCGACCCGCAGGGTGCGCTCTCGGCAGGCCTCGGCATCCCGACGCACGATGTGCCGACGATCTACGACCTGCTGCTGGACACCAAGCGCGACGCGCACGACGCGATCGTGCACTCGAGCGTCGAGGGTCTCGACGTCATGCCGGCCAACATCGATCTCTCCGCCGCCGAGGTGCACCTCGTCAACGAGGTGGCACGTGAGACGATCCTCGCCCGTGTCCTCCGCCAGGTGGCGGGGGAGTACGACGTCATCCTCATCGACTGCCAGCCCTCGCTCGGCATCCTCACCGTCAACGCACTGACGGCCGCTCACGGCGTGATCATCCCGCTCGAGTGCGAGTTCTTCGCGCTGCGTGGTGTGGCGCTGCTGATCGAGACCATCGACAAGGTGCGCGATCGGTTGAACCCGTCGATCACGATGGACGGCCTGCTGGCGACGATGTACGACCCGCGCACGCTGCACTCTCGCGAGGTGCTCGAGCGCGTCGTCGAAGCTTTCGGCGACGACGTGCTGGAGACCGTGATCGGCCGCACCGTGAAGTTCCCGGATGCCTCGGTCTCAGGTGTGCCCATCACCGAGTTCGCGCCCGAGCACGCCGCCGCTCAGGCGTACCTGCGGCTGGCGCGGGAGCTGGTCGCCCGTGGCGCCGTCGCCTAGCGAAAGACCTGTCGACGCGTCGCCCGAGGAGGGCACAGGCGATTCCGCGTCTGCCGACACCGCAAGCTTCCGGGTCTCGCTGTCGAACTTCGATGGCCCCTTCGACCTACTGCTGAACCTCATCTCGAAGCACGAGATGGACATCACCGAGGTGTCTCTGAGCGCGGTCACCAACGAGTTCATCGCGTACCTGGGCGCGCTCGACGACGACGATGATCTCGATCAGGCTTCCGAGTTCCTGGTCGTGGCTGCGACACTGCTCGACATGAAGGTGGCAGGGCTTCTGCCGCAGGGCGAGCTGGTGGATGCCGAGGCCGTGGCTCTTCTCGAGGCGCGCGATCTGCTGTTCGCCCGGTTGCTGCAGTACCGGGCCTTCAAGGAGGTCTCGACGTGGTTCGCCCGCTGCCTGCAGCGCGAAGACCGTCGTCATGTGCGTGCCGTCCGCCTCGAGGAGAAGCACCGCCGCCAGACACCGGAGCTCGTCTGGTCGCTGACCGCCGACGACTTCGCCGCGCTCGCGCTGCTGGCCTTCGCGCCCAAGGAGATCCCGCACGTCGGGCTCGACCATCTGCACGCGCCGCTGGTCAGTATCCGCGAACAGGCGGCGATCGTGGTGACGCTGCTGCGCGGCGCCGAGTCGCTGAGCTTCCGCGAGCTCGTCGCCGGCGTGACCGAGCCGGGTATCGTCGTCGCGCGCTTCATCTCGGTGCTGGAGCTGTACCGGCATGCGGCACTGTCCTTCGAACAACTGGAACCGCTCGGCGAGCTGACGCTGCGCTGGGCAGCCGACTCCTGGTCGGATGAGACGCTGGCGACCCTGGGAGCCGACTATGACCGATGACGTGACCGACGAGAGCCTGACCCCGGAGAGCACGGACACGGTGCCGGCGATCCCCCTCTCCGAGCGGATCGAGGCGATCCTGTTCATCGTGGACGAGCCGATCGGTCTGGTCGCACTGGCCGCGGCCGTGGGATCGCCCGTGCCCGCCGTGCGTCAGACGCTCGAGGCGCTCGTCGAGGACTACGACGGTGCGGGCACTGGTCCTCGACGCGGCTTCGAGCTGCGGGAGGTCGGCGGCGGGTGGCGACTGTACGTGCGTGAGGACCTCGACGCCGTGGTGGCCGAGTTCGTCGGCGGACAAGCCCCCGCTCGTCTTTCGCAGGCCGCTCTCGAGACTCTGGCCGTGATCGCCTACAAGCAGCCGGTGACGCGCAGCCAGGTCGCCTCCATCCGTGCGGTGAACGTCGACTCGGTCGTGCGCACTCTCCTCGCCCGAGGCCTGATCACCGAGCTGTTCGCAGACTCCGAGACGGGCGCGCTCAACTACGGCACGACCGACGCGCTCCTCCAGCACCTGGGCATCAACTCGCTCGACGAGCTGCCCCCGATCTCCCCGCTGCTCGATGACGGGGCAGACGGATTCGACGAAGGGACCATCCGATGACCGGCTTCGACGCCTCGACAGACTCCGAGACCGCACCCGAGGGCGTGCGCCTGCAGAAGGTCCTCGCCGGCGCGGGGGTGGCCTCGCGACGCGTCGTCGAGCAGTACATCACCGAGGGGCGCATCCGCGTCAACGGCATCGTCGTCTCCGAGCTCGGCAGGCGGATCGACCCGGAGAACGACCTCGTCGATGTCGACGGCACCGCCGTGCAGCTCGACGTCTCGAAGCGCTACGTCATGCTCAACAAGCCGACCGGCGTCGTCAGCAGCATGAAGGACGAGAGCGGCCGTCCCGACCTCCGTCGCTTCACCGCCGACTACGAGGAGCGTCTGTACAACGTCGGCCGCCTCGATGCCGAGACCAGCGGACTGCTGATCCTCACCAATGACGGCGCCCTCGCGCACGTGCTGGCGCACCCCTCCTTCGGCGTGACCAAGGTGTACATCGCGAAGGTCAAGGGCACCGTGCTGCCTCAGACGATCTCGAAGCTCACCAAGGGCATCGAGCTCGAAGACGGTCCGATCGCGGCGGACAAGGCGCGGCTGCTGGACACGTCTCGCGGGTCGAGCCTGGTGGAGCTGACGCTGCATTCCGGTCGCAACCGGATCGTGCGTCGGATGCTCGCCGCGGTCGGCCACCCCGTCACAGAGCTCGTGCGTCGCCAGTTCGGTCCGCTCCACCTGGGAACCCTCCCGGCCGGGAAGACGCGGGAACTGAGTAAAATCGAACTCGGCGCGCTTTTGACCCTGTCGCGCCGTGATTCCGGTGTCGCCGAGGCGCCAGGCGAGCAGGAGAACGAATGACCGATACGACGAGTGCGCCCACGGGGCGGAGAGCGGGCTTCGTCGCGCCGCGCCTCTCCGGCACCGTCCGCATCGTCGGCGCCGGACTCCTCGGCGCGAGCATCGGGCATGCGCTCCGCACGAAGGGCGTCGACGTCGTGCTGACCGATGCCTCGCCCGCACAGCTCCGCCTCGCCGTCGACTACGGTGCAGGCCGCCTCCCTGCGGAGGACGACTCACCATCTCTGATCGTGGTCGCCGTCCCGCCCGATGTCACGGCCGACGTGATCCAGGTAGAGCTCGAACGGTTCCCGCACGCCGTCGTCACCGACGTCGCCAGCGTGAAGCTCGAGCCGTTCCGCATGCTCCGGGCCCGCGGCGTCGACCTCGCCCGCTACATCGGCTCGCACCCGCTCGCCGGTCGTGAGCGCGGTGGGGCGATCTCGGCCCGCGCAGACCTCTTCATCGGTCGGCCGTGGGTGGTGTGCCGTGACGAGGAGACCAAGGCTTCCGATCTCGCCCTCGTCGAGGCTCTGGCGCTCGATGTGGGAGCGATGCCGCTCGAGATGACTCCGGAGGAGCACGACCGTTCGGTCGCACTGACCTCGCACGTGCCCCAGGTCGTGGCGAGTCTGCTCGCGGGTCGCCTCGCCGAAGCAGAGGAGGGGGCGCTCCGTCTCGCGGGCCAGGGCGTCCGCGACACGACGAGGATCGCGGCATCCGCCCCTGAGCTCTGGGTGCAGATCCTCGGGGCGAACGCCGCGCCGGTGGTCGAGATCCTCGACGCGCTCGCTTCCGACCTCGGGGAGATCTCCGACGCCCTTCGCCAGCCCGGGGCTCCCGGCGCCCGCCGCATCGTGGCCGAGACGATCCGTCAGGGCAACGACGGCGTCGAGCGTCTTCCCGGCAAGCACGGACAGAACCAGCGCTTCGAATCGCTCGTCGTCATGGTCGACGACACCGCTGGGCAGCTCGGAAGGCTGTTCGGCGAGCTCGGCGAGCTCGGCGTCAACGTCGAGGATCTCCGTCTCGAGCACTCTCCCGGCGCGCAGTTCGGTCTCGCTGAGATCAGCGTCGATCCGGCAGCGCTGCACGGTGCGATCACCGGACTGCAGGAGCGCGGCTGGCGCATCGCAGGGAGCACCAATGACTGACATCTCGACCTCTGCCGCGGAGACGCACGTGACCGACGCCCACAAATTCATCGCGATCGCCGCGCCCTGTACACAACGATCTCCGGGCTCGACGAATCGAGGGAGTGAGCGACGCGCGTTCGTCCACCAGCGCGCTTAGGCTGCGATCTCAGCCCGTCTCGGACGATCCTCGACAGTATGCATGTC
>NZ_JAGYWT010000198.1:0-4349 GCF_019279095.1 Microbacterium sp. BF1
GCTGGGACTGTAAGCCCGTCAAAGCCCAGAACTGCTCCTCATCCAGGATTGGTGAAGAATCACGCGCCCGATCGGGGCTTTCGGCCATCGCTTCCAACCGTGCCATGCGCTCGGACAGCGCCTCCAGCTCCGCTCTCAAATCCTCACCAGGCTTGATCATAAGCACGATAGTACGCTATATCGTTCTTCCGTACTAACTCTGGAACTCCTCTCTCACTTGCCGCATCCCTTCGACGAAGCGAGTCAGTGCCACCGCTCGCCGTCGTTGTCGTCACGCGGCTCAGGCACTCAGAGGGCGAGAGCGGAACGTATCCGGTCAGCCCAGCCCCGGCTACGACTCCCAGCGCTAGGGCCTCCGCGCTCCCGCTCCCTTGACCGCCCCTCAGATTCCCCCACACGTCTGGCACTAAGAGTGCGAGCCGCGCGCTACGCGCGCACCTGACCCCCGAGATCGGCCCGCCCGTGACGGTCTCGGGGAGGGGCCGTCGTGGTGATGACCATCCGGGTCATGTCGTCCGGCAAGGGCTACGAGTACCTGCTGAAGTCGGTCGTCGTCGGCGACGGCGACCGGGAGATGAGCAGCCCGCTGACCCGGTACTACACCGAGTCCGGCTGCCCGCCCGGAACCTGGGTCGGAACCGGCCTGATGAGCCTCGACGACGGGCGTACCCCAGCGTTGACCGAGGGCGACACAGTGACCGAGGAACACCTGGCCCGACTGCTGGGTGACGGCATCCACCCGGTCACCGGGGAAAAGCTCGGCAAGAGGTTCCCCTCGCTGCAACCCCCACGCGAGCGGATTGCGGCACAGGTTGCGCGGCTCGACCCCGGCTTGCGTGGCGAGGCGCGAGCTGAGGCTGTGGAGCGCATTCGTGAAGAAGAGATTGCGAAGAAGCCGCGCACCGCCGTTGCAGGGTTCGACTTGACGTTCTCACCGCCCAAGTCGGTCAGTGCGATCTGGGGCGTGGCCGACGCGGGCACGCAAGCCCTGATTGCGCAGGCGCACCACGCCGCGATGCGCGACACGATCGCGTTGCTGGAAGAGCGCGTCGCCGCAACCCGCGTCGGCGCGGGCGGTATCGCGCAGATGCCGATCGTGGGCGTGATCGCCACCGCATTCGACCACTACGACAGCAGAGCCGCCGACCCGCAACTACACACGCACGTCGTGGTCTCGAACAAAGTGCAGGGCGAGGACGGGCGCTGGCGCACGCTCGACTCGCGCCGCCTACACAAGGCCGCCGTCGCCCTCTCGGAGTCGTACAACGCCTTCCTCACCGATCACACCACGCGGCTGCTCGGCGTGACGTGGGTGCCCGTCGACCGGGGCAAAGACCGCAACACCGGCTGGGAAATCGAGGGCGTACCGGCGGCGCTGATCGCGGAGTTCTCCCGCCGCACCACCGGAGGCAGCGACAGCGGGGAGGGCATCGAGCAGGTCAAGAACCGGCTCATCGAGCAGTACGTCGCCGAGCACGGCAGGCAACCCTCAGCGGCGACGATTGCGAAGCTCCGGCAACAGGCGACCTTGGTGACGCGACCAGAGAAAGAACTACACTCGCTGGCCGACCTCACCACCGATTGGCGGGCGCGTGCCGAGGTCGTGCTCGGCGAGGACGCACCCACGTGGGCACAGCACCTGCTCGACCGGGGTGCGACTGAAGCCCAGCTGCGCGCGGACGACCTCGGGCTGGAGCAGATCGAGGATCTCGCCGCCGTGGTGCTGATGAGCGTGGCGAACCGGCGCGCAACCTGGGGGCGCTTCAACCTGCACGCCGAGGCGATGCGGCAGATCATGGGCGTTCGGTTCGCAACCACCGACGACCGTCTCCACGTGCTCGATCAGATCGTCGCGCACGCGGAAACCGAATCGCTGCGCCTCACCCCGGAGTACCACCGTGCCCTGCCATCTCACTACGTTGAGGACGAGGGCAACAGGTTCCAGCCTGTCGATCAGATCGCGTACTCCAGCCAAGACATCCTCGATGCCGAGCAGCGCCTTCTCGCGCACAGCCAGCAGACCGGCGGGCCAGCACTGACGGCGCGGCTCGTCGCGCGTCACACCTCCCGCAAGATCAGGGGCGTCCGCCTCGACCCAGACCAGGCCGTCGCTATCACCCGTATCGCCCGTTCCGGGCTGACCCTCGATCTGCTGGTCGGCCCCGCCGGTTCGGGCAAGACCACCGCGCTACGTGCCCTGCACCGTGCATGGACAGCGGCGCACGGGCGCGACTCGGTGATCGGCCTCGCGCCGTCGGCAGCTGCCGCCGAAGTGCTCGGCGACTCGCTCGGCGTGCGAGCGGAGAACACCGCGAAGTTCCTCTACGAGCACACCAAAGGACGCTGGAACCTCGAAGCCGGGCAGCTCGTGCTCGTGGACGAGTCCTCCCTCGCCGGAACGCTCGCGCTCGATCGCATCGCCGAGCACGCCGCCAAGGTCGGAGCCAAGGTCGTGCTCATCGGCGATTGGGCGCAGCTCTCGGCGGTGGAGACGGGCGGGGTGTTCGGGATGCTCGTGCGCCACCGGCAGAGTGTTCCCGAACTCACCGATGTGCGCCGCTTCGCCAACGAGTGGGAGAAGACGGCGAGCCTCGGACTGCGGCACGGGCGCACCGATGCGCTCGACGAATACCAGGAGCGGGGCAGGCTGCTCGATGGTGACGCCGAGGCCATGCTCGATGCGGTCTACGAGTCATGGCGCGGCGACCGCGATGCGGGCCTGCGCACGCTGATGATCGCGGGCACCGGTGAGATGGTCGCCCAGCTCAACGAGCGCGCCCGCGCCGATCTAGTCGAAGCCGGACAGGTTGAGTCAGGCGGTTTGCGTCTGCGCGACGGCACCACCGCAGGCGTCGGCGATCTCGTCGTCACCCGACTCAACGACCGCCGCCTATCCACCGGCAGGGCGTGGGTCAAGAACGGTGACCGCTGGCAAGTCACGCGCCGCTACGACGACGGTTCGTTGGCCGTGCGGCGGCTGGGGCGCGGCGACCAGCCCCACGGTAAGGCTCTCGTGTTGCCTGCGAAGTACGTGCGCGAGGAACTCGAACTCGGCTACGCCTCCACGGTCCACCGCGCCCAAGGAGCCAGCGTCGATACCGCGCACGCGCTCGTTGACCCCGAAGCCTCGTCGCGGGAGTTGTTCTACGTGGCGATGACACGCGGCAAACACCGCAACCACGCCTACCTGATCGTGCCCGACCCGCACGAGGTCGAGCCGCACCTCGACCAGCCGAAGCCATTGACCCTGACAGACTGGCTCGCCAAGGTACTCGCGCGCAGCGACGCCGACCTCTCCGCCACCGAAACCCTGACGCTCGAGGTAGACCGCCACGCCTCGCTGTCCACGCTGCTCGCCGAGCACGACGTGCTCGCCCGCGAAGCGCAGATCGACCACTGGGCCGCGCTGCTCGATGTCGCACCGTTCCCCGAGAACGTGGCCGACGACGTGTTCACCAGCCCCTATTACGAGCACTTGGAGAGCGCACTCGCACGCCACGAGGCAGCCGGCCACCTTGCAGCCGTCGCGCTCACCGCACTCGCACCGAGGCTCACATCCGCCGAAGACCAGGCCGACCCCGCCGCGCAGCTGGCCGACATGCTCGACCAAGCCACTCAAAAGCTCCGGCCCGGCAAACGAACCAGAGCACGGGTCGCCGGACTCATCCCCACGCCCGCCGAGCCGATCGCAGACGACATGCAGCTCGCCCTCACTGAGCGGCAGGCGCTCATCGAGGCCGGTGCGCGCGGGCTCCTACGCGACGCCCAAGAAGCAGGAGCCGTATGGGTCTCGCGGCTTGGGCAGCCGGGGTCACGCCCCGAAGCGCGAGAGCGGTGGGAGGCGCACGCGGCCACCGTCGCGTTGTACCGCTACCGCTACGAGATCACCGGCCCGTCACCGCTGGGTGACGCCCAGAGCGTCCGCACACCCGAACAAGCGGCCGAAAACCGGACAGCGCAGTCCGCTCTCGCTCGGCTCCGGCAGCTCAGCACCCGCACCGACAGCTTCCAGCGCCCGAGCATCGACCGAGTACGCCGTCTCTAGGTGGGGCTCGGTTCTGCCTGCGCGGGGACGTGCTTCTCTCGTACACTGATGACATGTGACCGTGCTCGCGAGGAGGAGTTCCATGTCGATAGAAGCGGACGCCTCCGGAAGACGTGGCTCTCAGCTATTAGGTCTATCTGGTGTGGATATTTCCAGTGAGGACAGAGCGGGGCGGTGGTTGAAGTGAACGACACACAAACATCTACCGACGGTCCGCGTGGTGCGCGCTGGGTTCGTGCGGCTCTGCAGGTGAACCCCTACGGATATATCGGCAACCCCTCGCCCTCTAAGACCTTCGTCGATG
>NZ_JAGYWT010000199.1:0-4341 GCF_019279095.1 Microbacterium sp. BF1
CCCCGGCATCCGGACCTGCTCGTAGCATGGAGACATGCCCTTCTCCGGTGAGATCCACGAACGCGTCGCGAATGCGCCCGCAGTGCCGCATGGCCTGCCGTTGGTGCTGCTTCTCACCGGTTTCACGGATGCGGGCAGCGCGGTGTCCGGTCTGATCGATCACTTGCGCGAGACCGCATCGCCACAGCCGGTCGTGGTGTTCGAGAACGACGCGCTGCTGGACTACCGTGCGCGTCGTCCGGTGATCTCGTTCGACCAGGACCATCTCACGGAGTTCACGCCACCACGACTCGAGCTGTCGCTGGCGACCGATGCACTCGGTCGTCCGTTCCTGCTCCTCGCCGGATACGAGCCCGACTTCGCGTGGAACCTCTTCGCGAAAACAGTTCTCGCGCTGGCGGCGGAGTTCGAGGTCTCGGGCCTGCACTGGGTGCATTCGATCGCGATGCCGGTACCCCACACGCGCCCGATCGGCACGACGGTCAGCGGCAATCGCCGGGAGCTCACCGTGGCGCACTCCGTGTGGCGTCCGCGCACGCAGGTCCCGGCGACAGCGGGGCACCTGCTCGAATTCCGCTTCGTCGAGCGCGGCGATCGAGCCGTCGGCTTCGTTCTGTTGGTTCCCCACTACCTCGCCGAGACCGAGAATCCCGACGCGGTCATCGCGGCGGCGGAGCGGCTGATGGCGTCGACCGGACTCGTGCTCATGCTGGATGCCGTCCAGGAGCGCCGCGAGGACTATCTGACGCGGGTCGACGAGCAGGTCGCCGGGAACGACGAACTGCAGCAGATGGTCCACAATCTCGAGCGCCGCTACG
Organism: Microbacterium sp. BF1; assembly: GCF_019279095.1. NCBI lineage: Bacteria > Bacillati > Actinomycetota > Actinomycetes > Micrococcales > Microbacteriaceae > Microbacterium > Microbacterium sp. BF1. The sequence goes on from NZ_JAGYWT010000199.1 coordinate 819, forward strand.
ACGCGTACATGGCGGGACGTAACCCCGACGACGACTCCTACGACGAGGGCGGTTTCAGCGAGCGCGACCTTCCCAGTGCCGATGAGCTGGCCGCGGAGCTGGAGCGCTACCTGGCCTCGCGCCCGTCCGGCGACGAGGACAAGCCCGGTCGCGGTTGAGGCGGATCCGCGAGAACTTCGTCGGAATGCGTCCGCATCGCCACACGTGTGCGATACTAGGACTCTGACCCGTTGTCAATCAGTGTTTTCGAGCGCTGGACTTGACAAGGGTCTTACTAGTGTCCGAAATGTCCCGGGGCTACACAGCAGCTCCGTGAAAGGCGAAACGTGACTCCTGCCACGACGAAGAACACCCGGACGAAGAAGGCTGCCGAAGAGACGACCGCCGACGCTCCGGTCGAGGCCGATGCGCCCGAGAAGCCCGCGCCCCTGAGCGCGGCGAAGCGTGCGGCAGCGAAGCGCGCCCCCGTCAAGAAGAAGAAGTCCGAGGACGTCGTCGAAGAAGACGAGGCTCCCGCAGCTGCCGCTGTAGAGGATGACGAGGACGAGGACGCCAAGCCGAAGTTCACCGAGCCGCTGCCGACCGGCGCGATCGTCATCTCGTCGAACGACGACGAAGACGTCCCCGTCTACTCGACGCAGATCACCGGTGCGACGGCCGACCCTGTCAAGGACTACCTGAAGCAGATCGGAAAGGTCGCGCTCCTGAACGCGGCCGAAGAGGTCGAGCTCGCGATGCGCATCGAGGCGGGTCTGTTCGCCGAGGAGAAGCTGTCGGCGATGACCGCGGCCGAGAAGACGAGCCAGCTCGGTCTCGACCTGCAGTGGGTCGCCCGCGACGGTCAGCGTGCCAAGAGCCACCTGCTGGGTGCGAACCTGCGACTCGTCGTCTCGCTCGCCAAGCGCTACACCGGCCGCGGCATGCAGTTCCTGGATCTGATCCAGGAGGGCAACCTCGGTCTGATCCGCGCTGTCGAGAAGTTCGACTACACCAAGGGCTTCAAGTTCTCGACCTACGCCACCTGGTGGATCCGTCAGGCGATCACCCGCGCCATGGCCGACCAGGCCCGTACCATCCGCATCCCGGTGCACATGGTCGAGGTCATCAACAAGCTCGCGCGAGTGCAGCGTCAGATGCTGCAGGACCTCGGCCGCGAACCCACTCCGGAAGAGCTCAGCCGTGAGCTCGACATGACGCCCGAGAAGGTCGTCGAGGTGCAGAAGTACGGCCGTGAGCCGATCTCGCTGCACACTCCGCTGGGTGAAGACGGCGACAGCGAGTTCGGTGATCTCATCGAAGACACCGAGGCCGTGGTCCCCGCCGACGCCGTGGGCTTCACCATGCTGCAGCGTCAGCTGGAGCAGCTGCTCGACTCGCTGTCCGAGCGTGAGGCGGGTGTCATCCGCATGCGCTTCGGCCTGGGCGACGGTCAGCCGAAGACGCTCGACCAGATCGGCGACACGTTCGGTGTGACGCGTGAGCGCATCCGCCAGATCGAGTCCAAGACGATGGCGAAGCTGCGTCACCCGAGCCGCTCGCAGTCCCTGCGGGACTACCTCGAATGAGCCAGGCGAACGACGGCAAGGCGCTCGAGACCAGCGTCGACGGCAAGAGCTACGCACGCATCCCGCTGCGCACCCGCGTGGTCATGCCCGAGGACGACCTCGATGCGATCATCACGGAGTACGCCAAGGACGCCGTGCAGCCGGGCGACCTGTTGTTCGTGACCGAGAAGATCGTGGCGATCACCCAGGGGCGGTCCTACCGTCTCGACGAGATCAAGCCGCGCAAGCTCGCGCTCTTCCTCTCTAAGTACGTCACCCGCACGCCGTACGGCATCGGGCTCGGCATGCCCGAGACGATGGAGATGGCGCTGCGGGAGTGCGGCACCCCGCGTATCCTGTTCGCGTCCGCCGTGGCGGCGGTGACCAAGGCTTTCGGCCGTCGTGGTGACTTCTACCGCATCGCCGGAGACAAGGCACGCGCGATCGACGGTCCGACCAAGCACACCATCCCTCCCTATAACGAGGCCGTCGTGCTCGGACCCAAGGATCCCGACGGCGTGGCCGCACACGTGAAGGCACTGATCGGCGGTCAGGCGGAGGTGGCGGTGGTCGACATCAACGATCTCGGCGGCAACATCCTCGGTTCGACGCTCGACAAGGACGCAGAGCGTCGCCTCGTCAAGATCCTCGGCGACAACCCGCTCGGACAGGGCCTGGAGTCGACGCCGCTCGGTATCGTCCGCGCGGTCTGATCCGCTCAGATCCACGAAGAAGGCCCCGGATGCTCAGCATCCGGGGCCTTCTTCGTGGATCTCAGAAGCCGATGACCTCGCGGTAGCGAGGCTTGTGGCCCGTGCGGATGCCGGTGACGCTGGGCTTGTTCTCGTACACGCCGGCACCCCAGTTGCCCTCGACGAGCACGGGCCCGTCCGGGGAGACCACGATGTCCCAGCCGACGTACTGCACCTGCGGCACGATGCGGGCGACCTTGTCGATGAACGCGCGCACCTCGTCCATGTAGGGAAGCTGGAAGTCGGCGATGCGGAAGCCCGAGTCCGGATGCGTCTCGTGCACGTGGCCGTGCGAGTCGTACCCTGCGCCGACGGCATGACCGTTCTCATCGAGCATCGTGTAGAAGCCGCCGAACGTCATCTGGTCGCTCACGGCACCACGCCCGAACTTCTGGGCCATCGCCAGGATATGGGCTTTCTCGCCGTCGAAGAACGCCGTGATCCGGGTGGTGTTCACCGTGCCGGGGCACACGGCTGCGAGGGCGTCGTGCTGACGGATGACTTCCTCGATCAGGAGTTCGCCGCGGGCCAGCAGCCCACGGTGGAACTCGTCCCAGTCGTCGATGTCGGCGGCGTGATAGCGGTGCACTCCGGTGCCCGCCTGGCCCACCGGCTCCTTCGTGACGATCGTTCCGAGGCGCTGGGTGAGCTCGCGAACAGCGTCGGCGTTGCCCTCCTCGACGACCATCCATTCGCGGTGCAGATGGTCGGAGAACTGTTTGTCGAACTCGACCTTGTCCTGGAAGATCCAGCGATAGTCCGGGTGGTCGTACCGCTGGGAGAGCTGGTTCGAGACCGGATGCGTCATGTACGTCGCGCGCTCGGCCTTCGTCAGCATCGCGAAGTCGTAGTCGATGTAGTCCTGGAACCCGACGTTGTGGCGCGCGGCCGACCAGAGCATGTCGACGACGATCGCGGGGACCGCCTTGTGGTGCTGCTCGGAGGCCTCTTTGGCGCGTTCCACCACCGATCCGACGTCGATGCGGCGGGCACGTCCCATCAGATAGCGGATGCGGGGCGCGAGGGAAAGACGAGACATGAGGCTCCAGGGTCGGGGTCCCCACCAGTCTACGGGGGCCGGGGAGGCCGACCTGGGAGCCGGAAGCTAGGCTGGAACACGTGTGTGACACGACTTCCAGCTCCCTGCCGCGTGCGATGATCTCCCGCTCCGCCCTGGCGGCAGGAGCGTCGGCGGCGGTGGCAGCCGGTGGTCGCGTGGCCGATCTG
>NZ_JAGYWT010000002.1:0-18295 GCF_019279095.1 Microbacterium sp. BF1
CGAGCATGGGTAACGTAAGACATGAGGACCTCTGTCGATCGAATGAGTGTGGTAGCCCATATCGATACCGGAGGTCCTCACCTCATTCCATCAGGCCACGCTGCCCACAACCTCCTTGGGAAGAACACCTAGGCTTCGGGGCCATGGGCATCGGCCTCACGTTCTTCGGCTGGGGTGTCGCGCTCGCCGTCACCAGCGTCTGGGTCGCACCGCTCCTCATGCGCCGGATGGCCCGCACCCGCATCATCCTGGTCGTGCTCCCCCTGCTGGCGATCGATCTCATCGCCGCGGGACTCCTGGTGGCGAACGCCGCCGCGCTGGTCGCCTGCATCGTGGTCGGCGGACTCCTCCTCGGCGTGATGAACACCGTGCTGACCGAAGCGGTGATGGAGGCGACCGACCTCCCCCGCTCCGTCGCCTCCTCGGCATACTCGGCCGTCCGCTTCCTCGGCGGCGCGATGGCTCCCCCGATCGCGGCGTTGCTGTGGCATGCGTTCAACGCGACGGTGCCCTACCTGTTCGCCGCCGCCTCGGTGCTGCTCGCCGCCCTCAGCGTCCTCCTCGGACGCCGGGCACTGGCCCACATCGACGACGAGCCCGCGGACACCACGACGGAAGACGCCGCAGCGATCCTCGTCGGTGACGCATCCTGAGTCGGCACGGCCGAACGCTCCTTGGATATCGTGGGGCGATGAGTGAAACGGCTTCTCTCCCCGAACGCAGCAGGATCGTGCAGCGACACCTCGTGGAAGCGGGCATCGACACCGTGATCCGTGTGCTCCCCGATTCGGCGCGCACGGCGGCGGAGGCCGCAGCGGCGATCGGATGCGAGGTATCGGCGATCGCCAACAGCCTCGTGTTCCTCGCCGACGGCGTGCCAGTTCTGGTGATGACCAGCGGCGGACACCGCGTGGATCTCGTCACCCTGACGAGCAGTATCGGGGTGGCCGAGGTGGCCATGGCCCCCGCGTCAGTCGTCCGCTCTGCCACGGGCCAGGCGATCGGTGGCGTCGCGCCCGTCGGACACCCCGCACCGCTTCGCACCTACATCGACGAAGACCTGCAGCACCACGAGACGCTCTGGGCGGCCGCGGGGCACCCTCACACCGTCATGCCGTTGACCTTCGCACAGCTCCGCACCATCACCGACGGCTCGGTCATCTCGGTGGCCTGACTGGCGCAGCACCACGGTCCCTCGCGAGCCGCAGGCACCCGCGGAAACGGCGAGGCCGGCGCCCAGGAGCGGAAGCTCCTCGGCACCGGCCTCGTGCGATCGATCAGTCCTGGGTGACGCGCGCACGAGCGCGCACGGCTCCGAGAACGGTGAGCGCCATACCGAGCACCAGCGCCGCGCCCCCGGCCCAGAGCATCCCGGCGGGTACATTCCCTCCGGTGGTGGCCAGCGACGATCCACCCGTGAGCGGCAGCTCGGTCGGTGGCGTGACGACGGTCGGCGGTGTCGTCGGCGGAATCACCGGCGGCGTCGTGGTGGCTGTGTTGGTGAGGGTGACTGCGAGCGTGGTGCCGGTTCCGACGGTGAGCTGAGCTCCCCCATCGGCCAGCGCGGTGACCCCGGTTCCTGAGAACACGGGCGCACCCCACTCGATTCCGTCGAGGGCCGGCGGAGTCAGCTCCGACAACGTCACCACGGTCCCCGCCGGCAGGTGGATGAGCGGCGCAGTGGCCCCGGCCGTGACGGTGACGGTGCGTTCGACGACCGGATCACCATAGCTGTATCGCACCGTGTACTCGGCATCGGCCGGCACGCCGGACGCACCGGATCCGCCGACGAGCTTGGTCACGGTGAACGCACCGGTCGCGTCACCGTCCCCGGTCCCTCCGCCCGTGACCGTCCACGCCCTCGTCTCCTCGAGCTTGACGCCGTTGACGTCGGCCGTGTTGGCGAAGGTCGCCCCGTCCGCCTGCGAACTCGGCACGGTGAAGTACTTCACGAAGTACATCCGCGTCGGGTCGACCGGTCCAGGGATCTCGAGGTGGAAGGAGGTTCCGTCGGCGTTCCAGGATCCGGTCCAGTTCGTGATCGGCTGCGGATCCTGGTCCTGCATCGTCGTGCTCCACACCACGAGCTGACCGTCTTCGTTGTGATGCTCCGCGAGCCCGTCGCCCGCACCGGTGAGGGTGTCGTCGACCACGATCGACTCCGCACCCTCGAAGCTCGCACCGGGCAGCATCAGCTGCCACGCGATCCTGCCGTCAGCGGTCTGCCACGACCACTTCTGCGGGTCGGTGGGCAGCGGCGAGGATGGACCGATACCGCCACCGGGGATCTCGACCGGCGTGATGGCGCCGTCGACCGTGAACTCCACCGTGCTCTCCGTCGTCTGCTCGTCAGCCGAGGCGACGAACCACAGCGATCCGGTCACCCCGGTGCGGCCGTTCACGTAGTCGGTGAGCGTGCATGTCACGACCGGAGAGGCATCGGAGCTCACGGTGCACTCAGCGATCGGCTTGCTCGAGTCCTCGGCCGAGGGCACGGAGAACGTCGTCCCGGCGCTGGCGAACTCCTTCGGGAGCGTGAATCCGAAGGTCTGACCGCCGACGGCCCCGTCCGGCACCGCCCAGTCGGCGTCGACACGCACCCGGTCCCACTGCGACACGCCGCCACCACCGCCCACGGTCGTCACGGTGATCGACGACGGATCGATGGCCGCGGGATAGTCGTACTCCGCCGCCGAAGCGGCCCCCGCCCCCGCGAGAGTGATCACGGTGGTGAGCACTGCTGCCGCGGCGATGATCGCGGTCGTCTTTCGGCGCACGCCGGCGCCGCCTCTTCTCTCGTGCAAGATCTTCCCCAGTTTCTTGATGGCCCCACTCCTCCGGCGCGGCTGCTGCGCAGCTGTGCCTCCGAAGGCGCGAGGCGTGTGTCCCCACCTGAGAGACCACGTCGGGACCGATCCATTACGCGATACCGCCGGATTCCCCACACGGAACCGACTCGGAACCACGACGGGATCGACGACAGCGCTGCAGGAGCGGAGGCAACTGGCTGCACCGGACGCGACCGGAGTCGGACTCGACGTATCGCGTGACGCAGCACAGAAAGCAGAAAAGCCCCGGTAGATGGCGAGATCTACTGAGGCTATTCCGTGCACCCCCTCGGACTTGAACCGAGAACCCACTGATTAAGAGTCAGTTGCTCTGCCGATTGAGCTAGAGGTGCGTGGCCCGGGATAACCCCGACCGAGGAATTACATTACCAGCCGACCGGGTCCATGTGAAATCGAGCTCGGACCCCGGGCGCGCCGCCCCGGAAACGGCGTCGAAACATGGCCTTTCGGCCCTCCGACGGCGTGGACCCGACGACTATTCTTAGACCGTGACCACCTCCCCCCACGCTGAAGCCCTGCGCCACGACCTCGAGCTCGCCCTCCGCCTGGCCGATGCCGCCGATGCGCAGTCGCTCCCCAGGTTCGATGCCTCGGACCTCGAGATCTCGACCAAGGCCGACAACTCCCACGTGACGGACGCCGATCTCGCCACCGAGCGTGCGATCCGCAGCATCCTCGAGACCGAGCGTCCGGAGGACGGCATCTTCGGCGAGGAGTTCGGCGCTCAGGGCAGCACACAGCGACAGTGGATCATCGATCCGATCGACGGAACGGCCAACTTCCTTCGTGGCGTCCCGCTCTGGGGCACGATGATCGCACTCGCGATCGACGGCGTCCCCCAGATCGGTGTCGTCAGCATGCCGGCGCTCGGACGACGCTGGTGGGCATCAGAAGGACAAGGCGCCTGGACGACCGTCGAGGGCGAAGCGCGCCGGCTGCGCACCTCGTCCGTCTCCTCTCTCGACGACGCGAGTGTGAGCTTCCAGAGCATCGCGCAGTGGGCGGAGGCCGACCGCCTCGACACGCTCCTGACCGTCGCTGAACGAGTCTGGCGCGACCGCGCCTACGGAGACGTCTACTCCTACATGCTCCTCGCAGAGGGGCGCATCGACATGGTCGCCGAGTTCGGCGTCAAGGAGTACGACATCGCCGCAGCGGTGCCGATCGTCCGCGAAGCCGGCGGACGGATGACGGCTGTCGACGGAACCGAGACGATCTCCGCGCGCTCGACACTTGCCACCAACGGAACCCTTCACGGTGACTTCCTGACCCTGATGCAGAGCTGAACCGAACGACGAGGACCGCGATGAACTCCCGGATCATGTCCGCCGCTGCGGGCGTGCTGCTGCTCGCCGCAGCCCTCAGCGCGTGCTCCGCACCGGAACCACGGCCCTCGTCGACACCTGAAGCCGTCGACCCCCGCCCGACGGAGACCACCGCCCCCGTGAGCTCTCCGACACCCGAGGCGCCCGAAACGGAGCTGACCTGCGAATCGATGATCTCGGCGGGCACGGTCGCGGCCCTCGCCGAGGCCGGCTGGACGGCCGAGACGAAGGAGTTCGTCGCCGGGGGCGTCGAGCTGACCGAGGGGCTGCTGTGCTTCTGGGCCGACTACACCGTCGGCTCCGACCACGGGCAGCTCTACGGCTGGTCGGCCATCGACGACGCCGATGCCGCCTCCGCGCAGTCCGCTCTCCTCGCCGAGGGCTGGAAGCGCGAGGACGGAGCGGACGGTGTCTACTTCACCGAAGACCCCAGATACGCAATGGGTACGGATGATGACGGCTACGGGATGACCTACCTGTTCGGCAACGGCTGGGTGCGCCTCGCCGATACTCGGCAGGGGCTCATCCTCATCGAGTGGCCTCGCTGAGGATGAGCCGACGTCAGCAACCGCTACGGGGCCGCTGAGCCCATCGAGCTCTCGAGGATGCGTCCGAAGGTTCGCGACACCGGCGGAGTCCACAGCAGAACGATGATCCCGGCTGCGAACGCGGCGGTCAGGGCGGCTCCCCAGTCCCAGCGGTCCCCGAATACGAGCACGATCACGCTGAGCGCGATCGCGAGCCCGAGGAAAGATCGTGAGCATGAGGCGCGAGAGTCCGCTCCCCCGGCGGATGCCGGCGGCGACCGCGAAGACGAGGAGGCCGAACAGCGCGATGGCCGCCCCGGTGAGGGAGAACACCGAGGCGCTCACATCCGGGTCGTAGCGCCCCAGGAACACCAGGATGCCGAACCCGGTCGCCAGGGCGCCGAAAGCGTACGCCAGGACGGCGACCACGGTCATGATGACGCCGGCGACGACACGGGGAGCGGATACCGGCGGTTCGGATGCGCTGGTGGCGACGCTCGGATCCTTCCGCGGCGGCGGTGACAGCACGAGGCGGCGGTGCAGCAGCCGCACGACCTCGATCGCTGCGACCATGACGATCGTGATCCCGGTGAGCGCGACGGCGAGCTCCGGCCCGGGATCGACGAGCACGAAGAACTGTCTGGCCAGCGGAATGCTGAACACGGCGATGAGCAGGATGAACATCGCCCCCGCGACGGCCACCTTGAACCGATTGAGCGGGCGCGCGAGGACGGCCAGCACCCAGATGCCCACGACGGCGAGGATGACCGTGGCTCCTCTGTGCGCAGCTGCTCCTCGTGCACGCCCAGTCCGTGCGCGACGAACGTGTACCAGGTCAGTCCCAGGGCGACGACGATGCCCGAAGGGATCGCGAAGCTGAGCGAGCGCCGGAGGAACCCCGGGACGTAGCGCGCCGCGTTGGGCATGAGCGCGAGGAAGAACGCGGGGATGCCGATGGTGAGGCCGTCGGTGATGGAGAGCTGACGCGGCAGGAACGGGAACTCGAGGACGAATGCGCCGAAGATGATCGCCAAGAGCGTCGCATAGACCGTCTTGTTCAGGAACAGCATCGAAACGCGTTCGATGTTCGCGATGACCTGGCGCCCCTCGGCGACGACATCCGGCAGGTGCGAGAACTGCCCGTCCAGCAGCACGAGCCTTGCGACGGCCTTGGTGGCCGGCGATCCCGAGTTCATCGCGATCCCGATGTCGGCCGCTTTGATGGCGAGGGCGTCGTTGACGCCGTCGCCGGTCATCGCGACGGTGTGCCCGTGGCTCTGCAGCGCCGTGACCATGCGCTTCTTCTGCTCGGGGGTGACGCGTCCGAACACCGTGTGCCGGTCGAGCACGTCGGCGAGTTCGGCATCATCGTCGGGAAGCCCTCTGGCATCGAACCCTTCGGCGACGTCGAGACCGACCTCGCGCGCGATGGCTGCGACGGTGCGAGGGTTGTCGCCCGAGATGATGCGGATGCCGACTTGCTGGCGCCCGAAGTACGCGAGGGTCTGTGCGGCGTCGGGGCGCACCTGCTCCCGGAACGTGAGCACGATGATGGCCTTGAGACCCTCAGGGAGCCGCTCGGCATCGACATCGGCCTCGGAGAGCACCGCGTCGGCATGACCGAGGACCAGCGTGCGTCGGCCGGTCTCGGCCAACGCGGTCACGGTGCGACCGAGCTGCGTGGCCGACGACGTCGCCGCATCGCCGAACACCATCTCCGGCGCCCCCATGACCCATGTCCCAGGGACCTCGGCGAACGAGACCGCGCTCCACTTGCGTGCGGACGAGAACGGGATGTAGCCCGAGACGACGACAGGCGAGATCACAGGGTAGGCCGTTCGCATCGACCGTGCGGTCGCGTTCGCATCGGGCGACGCGGCGGACCACGCCAATACCGCCGCCGCGTCCTCCTCCTGCGGCGAGGAGAGCCCGTCGAGGCGGTGCGCCTCGTCGAACCCGATCTCGCCGACTGTGAGCGTGCCGGTCTTGTCGAGGCATACCACGTCGACGCGCGCGAGGCCTTCCACCGCCGGCAGCTCGTTCACCAGCACTTGCCTGCGGGCGAGCCGTGACGCTCCCACCGCGAACGCGATGCTCGTCATGAGCACGAGGCCGAGCGGGATCATCGCCGTCAACGACGCGATCGTGTTCACCACCGCCTGCACCCAGGCACCGCTCGAGAAGACCGTGGAGTAACCGCCGAGAACGATGATCTGCGCATTGAGGACGAGAAGCCCGACCGGGCCGATGATCCAGCTGACCCACTTCAAGACCCGATTGACCGATGTGCGCAGCTCACTGGAGACGAGAGAGAAGCGCTTGGCCTCACCCGCGAAGTGGTTCGCATAGGAGTCGGCGCCCACGCGTGTCGCGGTCGCGGTTCCTTCTCCTGCAACGACCACGGCTCCGGAGAGCGCGTCGTCGCCGGGCTGCTTCTCCACCGGGTCCGACTCCCCCGTGAGCATCGACTCGTCGATCTGGAGCCCCCGCGCGGTGAGGACCCGCGCGTCGGCCGGTACCTGCTCTCCGGCCCGGAACACGAGGACATCGTCGAGGACGACCTCTCCCGGCGCGACCTCGACCTCCTCACCGTCTCGGAGGACCAGCGCGCGCGGTGCGTTCATCAGCGCGAGACGGTCGAGTGCGGACTTCGCCCGGAACTCCTGCACGCACCCGATGATCGCGTTCGCGAACGCCGCGAGTCCGAAGAGGGCATCCTGCCGTCGCCCGACGAGGAACAACACGAAGAAGCAGGCGAAGACGATGCCGTTGAAGAGGGTGAACACGTTCGCGCGTACGATGCTCCACGCGCTGCGGCTGGTGTCGGCGACGAACGCATTGGTCTTGCCGGCGGCGACGCGTTCGGCGACCTCGGTCCTGGTGAGACCGCTCGTGGGTGGTTCCGAAGTGTTGTCCACAGACCTCAATATGGAGCGCCCCCGGCCGTTTTCGAGTGCGTCGCGATGCCATCGCGCCGGAGGGACGGCGCGGGGTCGTTATCGTGTTGCCGCCCCGACGCAGAAAGGCCCGCCTCCCCCAGTTTCCTGGGAGAGGCGGGCCTCATTCCTGTGTGACAGCGACGTGGTGGAGCTGGGGGGAATCGAACCCCCGTCCAACGCTGAGTCTCCACGCCTTCTCCGGGCGCAGTCTGTGAAGACGTTCTACTCGGCTCCGACCTTTGTCACAGACACCTAAGTCGACAAGCCCAGCCTGGGAAGAGTCCCACGTGACGTCCAGACGCCATCACGCAGCAAGATTCCTAGATGACGCCAGGATCCGTATCGGAATCACATACGGCCTGACGGACTATCGGGCTCGCTTATGCAGCGAGGGCGAAGTCGTTGCGCTTGGTTTCGGCAACTATTGTTTTGCAGAGAGCGTTTACGAGATAACTCTGCATCCTCGGCCCGCTTCTCGTGGATTCACAGGCGCTGTCGAAACCGATCAGCCCCGTGGTCCTTCTCTCGAAGGAGCCGCTGTCACACTGTGGAATTACCAGCCCGAGCGGTGAACGCCCGAGCATCACAGACTACAACGTTCTCCGCGGCTACGCCATTCCGCATCCGGTCCGACGGCTGGCGTAGAGTCGCCCCATGAGCGAAGTCACCGTCACCGTCCGCGGCGAGCACGAGGCGCGGGTCGCCCCTGAGCGCGCCACCATCCGCGTCGGAGTGCGTGCGGATGGGCCCGAGCGCACAGCCGTCGTCGAGAACGTGATGCGCCTTGCCGAACCTGTGCGCAGCAGCATCACCGACCGTGCGGACACGGGCAGCGTCGTCGAGTGGACGAGCAAGCGGCTCTCGGTGCGGGCCGAACGCCCGTGGAGCAACGACGGCAAGCGTCTCGCTCCCGTGTACTACGCGAGCATCGATTTCACCGCCACGTTCGCGGAGGCCTCCGACCTGTCCATCTGGGTCTCCGACATCTCCCCCTGGGACGGGGTCGAGGTGGGCTGGGTGGACTGGCATCTGACGACCGCCACGCGCGCGCAGATCGAGCGCGATGTGGCCGCCGCAGCCGTCGGTGTCGCGGTCACACGAGCCGAGGCCTACGCGGGCGCGCTCGGCCTGGATGAGGTCACTCCCCTGGAGATCGCCGACGTCGGTCTCATCTCCAGCGGACAGCCGTCACCGGGTGCTCCGATGCTCAAAGCGCGTGGTGGGGTGGCGTTCGCCGCCGACGCGGCACCGGCCATGCAATACGAACCCGAGGAGATCGTGATCTCCGCCACGGTGGAGGCGCGCTTCCTCGCCCGATGAGATCCGCTCAGCTCTGCGCGGCGAACGGAGCGAGTTCGGCGGCGAGACGCTCCGACACGCGAGCGTGCACAGCAGTGCCGTCCTCCGTGTGCTCCACGGAGAGGAGCATGCCGGACTCGTGGATCGCCGCGACCAGGTCGCCGCGATCGTAGGGGATCACGGCATGCACCTCGACGGCAGGCTTCGGGAGTGCTTCCTCGACCGCAGCGCGAAGTTCCGCGATTCCCTCGCCCGATCGTGACGACACGAAGTGGGCGTGGGGCTGGAGACCGCGAAGCACGAGCCTCTCGTCCTCGTCGATCAGATCCGCCTTGTTGAAGACGACGATCTCCGGGAGGTCGCGGACGCCGACATCGCCGAGCACATCTCGCACGGTCTGCAGTTGACCTGCCGGATCCGGGTGCGACCCGTCGACGACGTGGAGGACGACGTCGGCCTCGCCGACCTCTTCCAGCGTCGAACGGAACGCTTCCACGAGCTGATGCGGGAGGTTGCGCACGAATCCGACGGTGTCGGTCAAGGTGTAGACGCGGCCGTCCTCCGTCTCAGTGCGACGCACGGTCGCATCCAGCGTCGCGAACAGCGCGTTCTCCACGAGCACTCCCGCGCTGGTGAGCGCGTTGAGGAGGCTGGACTTGCCCGCGTTCGTGTATCCGGCGATCGCCACGGAGGGGATCGTGTTCCGCTTGCGCTCCGCGCGCTTGGCGTCACGGGCAGGACCGAAGTCGCGGATCTGCCGTCGGAGCAGAGCCATCTTGGTGCGGATCCGTCGGCGATCCAGTTCGATCTTGGTCTCACCGGGGCCACGGGAGCCCATTCCGGCGCCGCCGGCGCCCACCTGGCCACCGGCCTGGCGGCTCATCGAATCGCCCCAGCCGCGCAGACGCGGCAGCAGGTATTCGAGCTGGGCCAGCTCGACCTGGGCCTTGCCCTCGCGGCTCTTCGCGTGCTGGCTGAAGATGTCGAGGATCACCGTGGTCCGGTCGATGACCTTGACCTTGACGACGTCCTCGAGTGCGCGACGCTGGCTCGGTGCGAGCTCGGTGTCGGCGATGACGGTGTCGGCTCCGACGGCGGCGACGATGTCCTTGAGTTCCTGGGCCTTGCCTCGGCCGAGGTAGGTCGCGGCATCGGGGTGCGGACGACGCTGCAGCACACCGTCGAGCACGACCGCACCAGCGGTCTCCGCCAGCGCGGCGAGTTCCCGGAGTGAGTTCTCCGCGTCTTCCTGAGCTCCCTGGGGATATACGCCCACGAGGACGACGTTCTCCAGGCGCAACTGTCGGTACTCGACCTCGGTGACGTCTTCGAGCTCCGTCGAGAGCCCCCCGACGCGTCGAAGCGCATGACGGTCCTCGAGATCCCACTGCGCGCCGTCCGAGCTCGTGTGCGATGCCGTCGATTCATCCTGCAGCGCCTGCGCAGCGCCGAAGACGTGGACGTCCGAGCGCTTCTCCGCGTGCGCGAGCACACGATCGACCGTGTGGTCGCCGGTGGAGGGTGTGGTGGTCTCCGTCATCCGTTCCTTGTCTCTGGGATTTGTTGCGAGCCTTAACCTTAGCCCGCGCTGTCCGGTACGCTCACCGTATGGGGTCAGATCACTACTTCACTGCGGCCCCGGCAAGCCCCGAGAATCTGCGTAAGATCCGCGTATCGCTCGCAGGTCGAGAGCTGGAAGTCACCACCGCCGGTGGAGTCTTCAGCCCGGATCGTCTGGATGCCGGCACTGCAGTGCTCCTCGCCAACATGCCCCCGGTTCCCCCGGGCGGCGATCTTCTCGACCTCGGCAGCGGCTGGGGTCCGGTGACGCTCTCGATGGCCCTGGCCGCTCCCCACGCGACGGTGTGGGCCGTCGATGTGAACGAGCGTGCCCTCGATCTGGTGCGTCGAAACGCGGCAGCTCTCGGGCTCACCAATGTCAACGCATCTCTGCCCGACGATGTTCCCGAGCACGTCACCTTCCGCACGATCCGCTCGAACCCGCCGATCCGCGTGGGGAAGAACGAGCTGCACGGGCTTCTCGAGCGTTGGATCCCGCGCCTCGATGAGCGCAGCGACGCGTGGCTCGTCGTGCAGCGCAACCTCGGTGCCGATTCGCTTCAGCGATGGATCGGATCGACCTTCCACCCCGGCTACAGCGTCTTCCGCACCGCCACGGGCAAGGGCTACCGCATCCTCAAGGTACGCAAGCACGGAAACCCGCCGACGGAGCCGATCATCCTCAGCTGAGCCCGCGGTTCTCCGATTCTCGGTGGCACCCGAGTCGGGTGCTCAGGCGAGGTCGACCTCGCCCTGGAACACGAGCTGCGCGGGCCCCGAGAGGGCGACGTGCTCGCCGTCCTCCGCAGGGAACATGCGCACGCCGAGCGTACCTCCCGGCACCTCGACCTGCCAGTTGTTCGGAGCCTTCTCGCCCGCCCAGTACCGCACCGCCAGGGCTGTCGCGGCGACCCCCGTGCCACAGCTGAGCGTCTCTCCCACGCCACGCTCGTAGACGCGCATGCTCACATGGCCGATGCCGTCGCGGACGAGCGGTTCACCGGGAACCACGAACTCGATGTTGGCGCCCGCGGGAAGCAGCGGGTCGAGGTCAGGCGCGCGGTGCAGCTCCAGAGACGCGAGCTCGGCCTCCGAGGCGAGGGCCACAACGACGTGCGGGTTACCCACGTCGATACCGAGCCCCGGCCGGGTGACGGACAGCCCGTCGACGCGTACGAGCGGGTCGTCACCGGAGAGCTTCCAGCGACCGAGATCCACCTGGTATCCGGTGGCGCTTCGGGTGACGTCGCGCACACCCGCCCTCGTGCCGATCGGCAAGGTCGAGCCGGGTTCGATCGTCGCGAGACCGGAGCGCACGAGATAGTGAGCGAACACGCGGATGCCGTTTCCGCACATCTCGGCGATCGATCCGTCGGCATTGCGGTAATCCATGAACCATTCCGCCTGCGGCTCCTCATCAAGGGTCGCACCGCCTTCGGGAATGGCCGAGGACCTCACGACGCGAAGGATTCCATCAGCGCCGATGCCGAAATGACGATCGCACAGCACCGCGACCTGCTCGACGGTCAGATCGAGCTCGCCGTCCGGGTCAGCGATGATGATGAAGTCGTTGCCCGTGCCGTGACCCTTGGTGAATGCGACCATGGCTCCAGTCTAGGGATCACGCACGACCACTCAGTGCCGCGCGAGTCGGTAACGCCCGCAGAGGAAGTTGCGGTTGCGAGCCACCTCGAGCAGCTCGAGGTCGAGCCTGCGCGGAAGCAGTGGAGCGCCCGAGCCGAGCGTCACCGGTGCGTACTGCACCCACACTTCGTCGAGCAGCCCCGCGTCGGCGAACTGGCCGGCCAGGTCTCCCCCGCCCACGACCCAGAGATCCTTCCCCTCTGCCGCCTGCACCATCTCTGCATGCACCATGCTGACATCGGCCTGGGTCAGTCTGACGTCAGCACCGGCCGGCAGCTCCAGCTCACGGTGCGTGAACACCCACGTGGGCTGCGTGTAGCCCCACCGTCCCTCCTCGTGGCGCATCACCCACTCGTAGGTCGACGACCCCATCGCCAGAGCTCCGATGCTGCGCTCGAACCCTGTGTACGCCATCGGTCCGTCTTGGTCGATGTCCTGCGTGAGCAGCCAGTCCAAGGAGTGCTCCTCGGTGGCGATGAACCCGTCGAGACTGGAAGCGGTGTAGAAGTGGGTCTTCGTCATGCGGCCAGCATCGCAGGAGGCACCGACATGGAGATGGTCAGGCGCGCAGGAGCGTGTCGGCCTCCGCCGGAGCATCCCACCATTCGAGGTCGGGATAGCGCTTGAACCACGACACCTGCCGGCGGGCATACCGCCGTGTGAGCGCCTGGGTCTGTGCGATGGCCTCGCGTTCGGTGAGGGACCCCTCGAGCTGGGCGAGCGCCTGCGCATAGCCGATCGCACGCGGCGCCGTCGTACCGCGTTCGAGCCCCCGTGCGCGTAGCTCCTCCACCTCGGTGAGGATCCCGCCGTCCCACATGCGCTCCACGCGGGCATCGAGGCGCTCGACGAGAGCTGCGCGGTCGACGCGGAGACCGACGAGACGCGTGTGCGGATGCCAGAGGACGGGACGTTCGGGGAGGGCCGCACCGTGTGTCGCGCTCCCCTGCTCGAGCACCTCGAGGGCACGCACGACACGACGAGGATTGCGCGGATCGACACGCGCGGCCACTTCGGGATCGAGTACGCGCAGACGTTCGAGCAGCTGCGCGGTTCCGTGGGTCTCGAGTTCCCGCTCGAGGCGCTCACGCAGTTCCGCATCGCGAGGAGGGAACCGGAAGTCGAACACGACGCTCGACACGTAGAGGCCAGAACCGCCGACGAGGATCGCATCACCGCCTCTGCGGTGGATATCCTCCACCGCAGCACGTGCCCGGGGCTGGTACCACGCGACGGCCGCGTCCTCATCGGCCTCGAGGACGTCGAAGAGGTGATGCCGAACGCCCCGCCGCTCGCCCATCGGCACTTTGGCGGTGCCGACATCCATTCCGCGATAGAGCTGCATGGCGTCGGCGTTCACGATCTCGGCCGGATTGCCCTGCTCCCGCAGCGCCTCCGCCAGGTCGATCGCGAGATCACTCTTGCCGGTGCCGGTCGCCCCGACGATCGCCCAGAGTCGTGGTCCGGTCACACGCGGACACGCAGCGTGGGCAGCCCGAGCGAGACGGCCTTCGGCCCTCCGTCGCCACTCGGAGCGGGAACGGCGCACGACTCGGACTGCGAGCGGTCCCAGGCGTCTCCACCGCGAGTGCGACGGATCTTCAGCGGCGCCCCCGTCGGATCGTCGGCCAGCAGATGGAACGGGGCGCCGTGCGTGACGGTCACGGTGACGACATCACCGGGGCGGGGCAGCTCAGAGTATTCCGTGACCTCGAAGTGCACGAGCCTGTTGTCTTCGGCACGCCCCGTGAGGCGGTGGGTCTCGGTGTCCTTCTTACCCTCGCCCGTGGAGACCAGGACTTCGATCTCGCGACCGACCTGCTTCTGGTTCTCCTCCAGAGAGATGCGTTCCTGGAGCGCGATCAGGCGGTTGTAGCGCGCCTGCACGATCTCCTTCGGCACCTGGTCCTCCATCGTCGCGGCGGGCGTGCCCTCGCGGATCGAGTACTGGAAGGTGAAAGCGCTGGAGAAACGAGCCTGCTCGACGACCCGCATCGTGTCCTCGAAGTCCTCCTCGGTCTCGCCGGGGAAGCCGACGATGATGTCGGTGGTGATGGCGGCATTCGGGATGCGGGCGCGAACCCGGTCGAGGATCCCGAGGAATCGCTCGCTGCGGTACGAGCGGCGCATCGCCTTGAGGATGCGGTCGCTTCCCGACTGGAGCGGCATGTGCAGCTGCGGCATCACGTTCGGGGTCTCGGCCATGGCGTCGATCACGTCATCGGTGAACGCCGCAGGATGCGGGCTCGTGAATCGGATGCGCTCCAGCCCCTCGATCTCGCCAGCCGCCCGCAGCAGCTTGCCGAATGCCCGACGATCACCGAACTCCACCCCGTAGGAGTTCACGTTCTGGCCGAGGAGCGTGACCTCGATCGCGCCGTCTTCGACGAGGAGGCGGATCTCGTTCAGGATGTCGCCGGGACGTCGATCCTTCTCCTTGCCGCGAAGGCTCGGCACGATGCAGAAGGTGCACGTGTTGTTGCATCCGACCGAGATGGAAACCCAGCCACTGTGTGCAGAGTCGCGCTTGGTCGGCAGTGTGGAGGGGAAGACCTCGAGCGATTCGAGGATCTCGAGTTCGGCGTCGCCGTTGTGCCGTGCGCGCTCGAGAAGCCCCGGGAGCGAGCCCATGTTGTGCGTGCCGAACACGACGTCGACCCAGGGGGCCTTGTCGAGGACCGCCTGCTTGTCCATCTGCGCCAGACAACCGCCGACCGCGATCTGCATACCGTCCTTGCGCCGTTTGACGGATGCGAGGTGTCCGAGCGTGCCGTACAGCTTGCCCGCGGCGTTGTCGCGGACCGCGCACGTGTTGATGATCACCACGTCGGCTTCGGCGCCGTCGAGCGCACGTACGTAGCCCGCGCTCTCCAGCGACCCCGAAAGACGCTCGGAGTCATGCACGTTCATCTGGCACCCGAAGGTGCGCACTTCATACGATCGCTGTCGTCCGTCGTCGTCGACGGCTGCCGAGGACGCGCCGATGATCGTCGGTTCACTGCGCGGGATAGTCATGATCACCCCATTGTACGAGCCGCTGCTGAGCAGGGGCGTGTCGCCACCTCAGTCGGAATCGACGAAGCGGACGCCGGAGGTCGGACCGCCGAAGGAGGACTCCCGCAGCGCGGACTTCGCGGCCTTCATCGCCACAGATCCGTTGTAGCCGCGACGGGAGAGCTGGCCCACCAATCGCCGGAGAGCCGTGTCATGGTCGAGCCGCCCCATCGATCGCGCCTTGCCTCGTGCGAACTCGAGCGCGCGTTCGTCATCATCGTCAGGCAGCTCGTCGAGAGCAGCGTCGATCACGTCGCGCGGAATGCCCCGCTGGGCGAGCGCGCGCGACAGGGCCACTCTTCCCTGGCCCTTCCGTTCCACACCCGACGTCACGAGGACCCCCGCGAGAGCGGAATCATCGAGATAGCCACGACGACAGAAGTCGTCGATCACATCGTCGATCATGCCGCTGTCGAGCCCCACACCCCTCAGCACCTGCCGCGACTCGGAGATGGACAACGACCGAGCCCGCAGCTTGCGCACGAGCGACTCTTCTGCAGAGACTCGGATCTCGTCGAGCGACGCCGTCTCTCCGCTGTCGATGCCGTCTCTCGGCTCGTCGCCGAGCGCACGGAGACGAGGAGCGGAACCTGCCGAGCGAGACGCTGTGGCAGAGCTGCCCCTGACTCCTCGTGCGGGGTGCCGATCGCTGGGTGTGCCTGCGTCGCTCTCGTCGATACGGGAAACCCCCGCGGGCGGCGCGTCCCAGGTCGTACGCCATACGGCCGCATCTCCGGTACGTGACGAAGGTTCTTCCGCCTCCTGGCCACGCTCCGGGTTCTGAGCCGGTCGCGTCGAGGCAGGCTTCTTCGATGCACCGCCGAAGAGAGGGATGATGGGGGCGACCCGATCCGGATCGCCCCCACGAGTGTCGTTCATCAGGCCGGACGACGCTCGGCGAGCTCGTCTGCAGCCGCCGGCACAGCCGCGCCGCCGATGCCGAGCTTCTGCTTGATCTGCGTCTCGATGGCCAGCGCGATGTCGGGGTTGTTGAGCAGGAACGTTCGCGCGTTCTCCTTGCCCTGGCCCAGCTGATCTCCGTCGTAGGTGTACCACGAGCCCGACTTCTTCACGATGGCGTGCTCGACACCGAAGTCGATCAGGCTGCCTTCGCGGGAGATGCCGACGCCGTAGAGGATGTCGAACTCGGCCTGCTTGAAGGGCGGTGCCATCTTGTTCTTCACCACCTTCACCCTGGTGCGGTTTCCGACGGCGTCGGTGCCATCCTTCAACGTCTCGATACGACGGATGTCCATGCGGACCGAGGCGTAGAACTTCAGCGCCTTACCACCGGCGGTGGTCTCGGGCGAGCCGAAGAACACACCGATCTTCTCGCGAAGCTGGTTGATGAAGATCATCGTGGTGTTGGTCTGGTTCAGACCACCCGTGAGCTTACGCAGCGCCTGTGACATGAGTCGCGCCTGCAGACCCACGTGCGAGTCGCCCATCTCACCCTCGATCTCGGCGCGAGGGACGAGCGCGGCCACGGAGTCGATGACGATGAGGTCGATGGCCCCCGAGCGCACGAGCATGTCGGCGATCTCGAGCGCCTGCTCACCGGTGTCGGGCTGGGAGACCAGAAGTGCGTCGATGTCGACACCGAGCTTCGCGGCGTAATCCGGGTCGAGCGCGTGCTCGGCGTCGATGAAGGCGGCGATGCCGCCGGCGCGCTGAGCGTTCGCGATCGCGTGCAGGGTGAGAGTCGTCTTACCCGAGGACTCCGGTCCGTAGATCTCGACGATTCGACCACGCGGGAGACCTCCGACGCCGAGGGCGACGTCGAGGGCGATGGAGCCGGTGGGGATGACAGCCACGGGGGCACGCTCATCGCTGCCCAGCCGCATGACCGAGCCCTTTCCGAACTGGCGGTCGATCTGGGCGAGGGCGGTCTCGAGGGACTTCTCGCGGTCGGCGGGTGATGGCATGATGTGCTCCTTCTGCGCGCGTGATGCCGCCTGTAGGCTGTCGCGGCTCTCCCGGTTGGGAGAAGCTCTCCGACAAGGCGTAATGGCTCTTCGGCTCGCTTTCCACCGTAGGAGAGGCCACCGACATCGACGCCGCGAGCTCACATACCGTGGAGAACAGATTCCCTGAACCACTTGTGCAGAAGACTACGTCCGCTTCGAACAGATCTTCGACGACACGCCGTGGATCTCATCGCGTGTCCCGTAGGCATCGGACATCGAGGGACGGATCAGCGCCCGCGCGGCTCTTGCCTGCCGACGCCATGCCGCCTGTTCTCCGGCACATCCATCTCGGCGCACAGCGCCAACCAGATCTCGCGCGGTGGAGTGCCGTCGGCCAGCGCTTCCACAGCCGTACGGCCGCCGACGGCGCTGAGACCGAGGTCGTTCACCAGAGAGGAGGCACGCGCCTGGAACTCTGTCTCGACGGCGCGGAGGAACTCGCTACGACGCATCGTTGGTCTGACCGTGGTTCAGTGCAGCGAGAGCTGGGGTTCGATCGAGGCCACGAGGTCGTCCGGAACGACATCCGGGAACACCTGGATGCCCTCGAGCACGGAGATGCGATCTCCGACCTCGCGCATGATCGTCGAGATGGGAACGTCGAGCGCATCGGCGACGGATGCGAGGATCTCGCTCGACGCCTCCTTCTGCCCGCGCTCGACCTCACTGAGGTAGCCGAGGGCAACCGATGCCTTGCTTGCGACCTGCCGGAGCGTGCGCCCCTTCTGCAGGCGGAAGTCCCTCAGCACATCGCCGATTTCCTGTCGAACAAGAATCATCGGAACCTCCTCCCCATGTGATCGTTCGAGGTCTCCCCCGATGAGACAGCCAGTCTAGTACCCCTGGCCTGCACAGAATCTACCCCTGCACTCTGTGGTTTTAGTGTGAGCACAAGAGAGATAACCAGGCCGAGGGCGTCACTATTCCGCCACCACCGCGAGCACCTCTCGGAGTGCTGCCGCCACGGCCTGCGCCCGGATCGCGTCGCGGTCCCCGCTGAAGTGGAAGGCCGTGGTCCGCGACGCCACAGGGGTCACGACTCCGATGTGCACAGTGCCGACCGGCTGGCCGTCCGGGGAGTCCGGGCCGGCGATCCCCGTCGTCGACACGCCTACATCGGCTGGCGCGCCC
>NZ_JAGYWT010000020.1:0-12581 GCF_019279095.1 Microbacterium sp. BF1
AGGCCGCGATCGACATCGCCGGTGGCGAGCGACCTCTGATCCCGCTGCCGACGGCTCTGGACGACGAATGGGCGGCTGTCGGCCCCGCGTGCGAAGGCGTCCTCGCTCCGAAGGCGGAGATCCTCCGCACGTCGTGCAATCAGAACGTCGGCGGCGAGAACGCGGAGCACCGCATCCTCGTCATCGGCGACTCGCACGCGCAGCAGCTTTCGGTGCCGCTGAACGCGCTCTTCGAGGAGAGCGACCTCGCGGTGGTCACCCTGCTCGAGGGCGGATGCACGGCGGGCTTCACCGAGGAATCCCGCAGCGGAACCCTCTCCTCGTGCGAGACGTGGGTGCGCGCGGCCTTCGACTATGCGAAGGAGATCTCGCCGGACGCCGTGTATCTCGTGGTGACGCGAGCGGACGCCGATCAGCCCGAACGTCTGCTGAACGGGATCGAGGAGGCCGTGCATGAGATGCGTCTCGCGGGGATCCCCGTGATCGGCGTGCGGGACAACCCGCGGTTCTCGTTCAACATGTACCAGTGCGCTATCGATCCCGACCTGGATTGCGCCGTCCCTCGGGAGCACGTCCTGTCGGAGGTCAACCCGGCGGAAGCGCTGCGCGACGAGATCACGGTCGTCGACTTCACCCCTTGGCTGTGCCCCTCCGACCTCTGCGAGGCGGCGATCGGCAACGTCGCGGTGTACATCGACGACAACCATCTCTCGGGAACCTACGCGCGCACGCTGGCTCCTTTCCTCGAGCGAATCCTGGCCGAATCCGGCTAGGTGGCCGAGCCCTCAGCTTGATCGCAACCTCTGGCGGCTAAAATGTGGGAATGCGTGCCTGTAGCGGCGCACGCGCATCGCACACGTCGGTCAGCATCAGGAAAGTTGCATATATGGATCTCCTCGTCGTCGGGTCGGGTTTCTTCGGCCTCACCATCGCTGAACGCGCCGCACAAGCAGGACGCAAGGTCACAGTCATCGACCGCCGCCACCACATCGGCGGCAACGCGTACAGCGAAGACGAACCGGAGACCGGGATCGAGGTGCACCGCTACGGCGCGCACCTGTTCCACACGTCGAACCCGACGGTGTGGGAGTACGTCAACCGCTTCACCACCTTCACGAACTACGTGCACCGGGTGTACACGAACCACAAGGGCGTCGTCTTCCCGCTCCCGATCAACCTGGGCACCATCAACCAGTTCTTCAACGCGGCCTACTCGCCCGACGAGGCGCGCGCGCTCGTGCACGAACTCGCCGGCGAGTTCGATGCGAAGCAGGCGCAGAACCTCGAGGAGCGCGGTATCGGTCTCATCGGCCGCCCGCTGTACGAGGCGTTCATCCGCGACTACACCGCGAAGCAGTGGCAGACCGACCCGAAGCAGCTCCCGGCCGAGATCATCAGCCGGCTCCCCGTCCGCTACACCTACGACAACCGCTACTTCAACGACACGTGGGAGGGGCTTCCCACCGACGGCTACACGGCATGGATCGAGCGGATGGCCGACCACCCGAACATCGAGGTGAAGCTCAACGTCGACTTCTTCGACGAGACGCAGCCGCTCAACAAGAAGGCCACCGTCGGGCAGGTGCCCATCGTCTACACGGGACCTGTGGACCGCTACTTCGACTACTCGGAGGGCGCTCTCTCCTGGCGGACGCTCGACTTCGAGGAAGAGGTCCTCGCGACCGGTGACTTCCAGGGGACCCCGGTGATGAACTATGCGGACGCCGGAGTGCCCTACACGCGGATCCACGAGTTCCGCCACTTCCACCCCGAGCGCGCCGATCGCTACCCGACCGACAAGACGGTCATCATGCGCGAGTTCTCGCGCTTCGCGACGCGCGAGGACGAGCCCTACTACCCGGTGAACACCCAGAGCGATCGCGACGGTCTGCTGGCGTACCGTGAACTCACCAAGGGCGAGGAGGATGTCCACTTCGGCGGACGCCTCGGCACCTACCAGTACCTCGACATGCACATGGCCATCGGCTCCGCCCTGTCGATGTGGAACAACCACCTCGCCTGAGGAGAGGGATACAATGGTCGAAAACGAGAAGAACTACGTCACCGTCAACCACACCGTCTTCCCCGCGGAAGGGGTGGCCGAGGTCTCCGCGCTCTACGTGGACACGGGGTCCGGCGACGGTTCCCAGCCCGGCGAGGCCTATGAGATCGTCAACCGTCGGAGCATCAAGGTCTACGCGCACCGCCGCGTCTCGCTGAGCACGTTCTTCAACGCCTTCCCGGCCAGCGACTGGCAGCACTCCACCACCGTCCGCTCCGTGCGTCTGGTGGCGACGGTCGAAGGACGCGGTCTGATCTCGGTCTACAAGTCCAGTGCCCGAGGACGCGCTTCGGCTCTCGCCTCCAAGACCTTCACCGACGAGACGGTGGAGTTCGACCTCCCCGTCACGTCGTTCATCGACGGCGGCTTCTACTGGTTCGATATCGCGGCCGGCAGCTCCGACGCGACGCTCGTCTCCGCCGAGTGGCAGGTCGTCGCACCGGAGGACTGGACCCCGGGGAAGGCCACCGTCGGCATCACGACGTTCAACCGTCCGTCGTACTGCCTGAACCAGATCATCGCGGTGGGTCAGAACGAGCACGTGCACGAGGTGCTCGACCGCGTCGTGGTCGTCGATCAGGGCACGGACCTCGTCAGCGACCAGCCGGGCTTCACCGAAGCGGCAGCGCGCCTCGGCGACAAGCTGGCGATCATCCGCCAGCCCAACCTCGGTGGATCCGGCGGATTCTCGCGCGCGATGCTCGAGTCCCTCGACGGCGACAGCGAATACGTCCTGCTTCTCGACGACGACGCGATCTCGGAACCCGAGGCCATCGTGCGCGCGGTGCGTTTCGCGGACTTCGCCACGGTGCCCACGATCGTCGGCGGCGGGATGCTGCACCTCGACGATCGCTCCGTGCTGTACACGCAGGGCGAGCTCTGGGATCAGCGCAAGTCGTGGATGCGGCCGTCGGGCGAGAGCGAGTACGACCACGACTTCGCCGAAGAGCCGCTGCGCTCCACACCCGAGCTGCATCGTCACCTCGGCGCCGACTTCAACGGCTGGTGGATGTGCCTCATCCCCACACGCGTCCTGCGGGAGATCGGACTCTCCCTGCCGGTGTTCCTGAAGTTCGACGACATCGAGTTCTCACTCCGGGCGCGTGACCACGGATATCCGACGGTCTGCCTGCCCGGCGTCGCCGTCTGGCATATGGCCTGGCATGACAAGGACCCCACGCGCACCTGGGAGGAGTACTTCATCCACCGCAACCGCGTGGTGACCGGACTGCTCCACTCCCACGTCCGCAACGGCGGGTACCTGCCGCTGCACTCGTTCCTGGGCGACATCAAGCTGCTGTTCATGCTGCAGTACTCCGCCGTCCGTCTCCGGCACGAGGCGCTCCACGATGTATTCCGCGGCCCGGCACAGCTTCCCGAGCTGCTGCCGAGCAAGCAGGGCGAGATCCGGGAGCTGCGCACCCGCTACATCGACTCGAAGGTCGTCGAGGACTTCGCGACGCTGCCGCCGGTGCGTCGATCCTCCGTCGCCCTGCTGGGCGGCGTGTCGAAGCCCACGAACCCCGTGGCGGCGATCATGCTCGCCGCGCGCGTGGGCGCACGCCAGCTCCTCATCAAGCAGGCGCCTGGCAGTCGGCGGAACCCGGAGCGCATCATCTCCGCGCAGGACATCACGTGGTGGCGATTCGCCGATATCGACTCGGCTCTCGTGACGTCTCCTGACGGCATCGGTGTGGCGTGGTACCAGCGCGACCGCGCCACGATGCACCGATTCCTGTGGCGGAGCATTAGGCTGCACCTGCGACTGGCTCGTCAGTGGAAGCACCTCGCGTCGGAGTACGCCGAGGGGGCGCCGAGGATCACCTCACCTGCCCGGTGGCGTCAGCTCTTCGACGCCGTGCAGAGCGGCGACTGACGCCGGAGGGCGTCCAGCGCGAGAATTCGGACACAGGAGCAGGATGAGCGGTTCGACGGTGGGGGCTCCCGGCACGCCCCGGCGCTATCTGCACTCGCTGTGGCTGCTCTCGGCGCGGGATCTGCGGGTCCGGTATGCGACGAGCATGCTCGGATACGTGTGGTCGGTGCTCGATCCGCTGGTGATGAGCGCGATCTACTGGTTCGTGTTCACCGTGGTGTTCCACAGGACGGTGGGGGAGGAGCCCTACATCGTCTTCCTGCTCACGGCGCTCCTGCCGTGGGTGTGGTTCAACACCTCGGTCTCGGACTTCACCCGTGCATTCCGCAAAGACTCCCGCCTGGTGCGCTCCACCGCGATCCCGCGATCGATCTGGGTCAACCGGATCGTCCTCAGCAAGGGCATCGAGTTCCTCTTCTCGCTGCCCGTCCTGGTGCTGTTCGCCGTCGCCACCGGGGCACCCGTCGGCTGGGGGCTGCTCTGGTTCCCGCTCGCGGTCGTCATGCAGGCGGTCCTCCTGGTGGGGCTCGGTCTCCTCGTCGCACCGCTGTGCGTGCTCTACTCCGACCTCGAGCGGACGACTGCGCTCATCCTCCGTGCGCTGTTCTACGCCACGCCGATCATCTACGGCGTGGCCGATCTGCCGGCGCCCTTCGACGTGATCGGAGCGTTCAACCCGCTGGCGGGCATCTTCACGCTCTACCGCGTCGGATTCTTCCCCGAGCAGTGGAGCACCGAGCCCGTCCTGATCGGCATCGCGATGAGCTTCGGCATCCTGGCACTCGGCATCTTCGTGTTCCGTCGGCTCGAGCGCACGGTGCTGAAGGAACTCTGATGGGGGAACACGTGACAGCGGATGTGGCGATCGCCGCCGACGGGCTCGGTGTGAGATTCCGACGCAACCGTCGTGGGCGCAGGAGCCTCAAGGACCTCTTCGCGGGCTCATCGCGTCGTTCCCGCCCCGACGAGTTCTGGCCGCTGCGGGACGTCTCCTTCGTGGTGAAGCCCGGAGAGGCGATCGGTGTCGTCGGACGCAACGGGCAGGGAAAGTCGACGCTGCTGCGCCTCGTCGCGAAGGTGCTCCTTCCCGACGAGGGCACGGTGACGGTGAACGGCGGCGTCGCCCCTCTCATCGAGATCACCGGCGGGTTCGTGGGTGATCTCACCGTGCGCGAGAACGTCCGGCTGACGGCGGGGCTTCACGGCATGTCCCGTGCCGAGGTCTCCCGTCGCTACGACGGGATCATCGCCTTCGCCGAACTCGCGGGTTTCGAGGACACCCCCTACAAGCACCTCTCCAACGGCATGAAGGTGCGCCTGGCGTTCGCGGTCGTCTCCCAGCTCGACGAGCCGATCCTGCTCGTCGACGAGGTCCTGGCCGTCGGCGACAAGGGATTCCGCGACAAGTGCTACCAGCGCATCGACGAGCTGCTGGCGGAAGGGCGCACGCTCTTCTTCGTGTCCCACAACGAGCGGGACCTCCGCCGCTTCTGCTCGCGGGGGCTCTACCTGGACAAGGGCGAGCTGGTTCTCGACGGTCCGATCGACACCGTCCTCGACCGCTACAACGCGGACAGCGGTCGCTAGGCCCCGGAGCGCGCAGCGAGCACGGGCGATAGGCTGGAAGGAGCAACGACGCGCTCACCCGGCCGCGTCGTCCCCCCTCCCGACCAGAGGAGCGCTCCTGGTGTCGTCTCTTCCTGCGCGCGCTGCACGCACGATCCGTCGCTTCGGCGACGAGATCTTCGGACAGCCCCAACCCCCTGTCTATCTCGTCTCGGCAGGGGGACAGCCCAACTTCGGCGACGAGTTCATCACGCGCGCCTGGCTCGACTGGCTGGCAGAGCATCAGCCGAATCGCGAGGTCTGGCTCGACACCATCGAGCCTGGTCGTGCGTCCCATCTGTTCCGGAACACGCATCCACGTCTGAAGACGACGAACACGCTCTGGCATGCGACCCACACCGGACCGTCCGACGACCATGAGGCGGCCGCCGCCCGGATGCGCGCTCTGATCCGCGATCTCGGATCCCCCCGGTACGACCTCGGGCTCCGCGACCTTCGCGGGATGGGGTCGATCCACCTCCTCGGCGGCGGCTACATGAACTCCATCTGGCCGGAGAGCTTCGGCGTCGTCGAAGCCATGGTCACGCTCAAGGAGGACTACGGCGTACCGATCTACGCGACGGGTCAGGGACTGCTCCCGCACGACGGGCCCACGTTCGACTGGCTGCGTGACCGACTGCGTGAATTCGATTACGTCGAGGCACGCGATGGCGAGAGCGCACGGACGTTCGGCGTGATCCACGGTCTCGACGACGCGTTCCTCGCCTTCGCGAACGAGCGTCCGATCTACGCGCCGTCTGAGGGACTGCCCGCCACGATGGTCCTCGTCCAGGGAGACGTGGAGGACACCCGCCAGGACGCGCGTCTGGAGCGCTCGGTCGAGCAGTTCATGTCAGCGCAGGAGAGCGTGAGCGAGGTCGGATTCGTCGAGGGCATCCCGCCGGAGGACTTCCGCCGTGCGGCGCCGTTCGTGGCGGATTCGGCGCCCTTCTTCCCGTTCATGCGGATCTGGGATGAGGGATTCCCCGCCCGCGAGGGGCAGCGCTGGTTGACGACGCGCTTCCACTTCCACCTGCTGGCCGCAGCGGCCGGGGCGAGCGGCACGGTGGTCGACGCGCGACCCGGGTACTACGACATCAAACACGCGTCGCTCCAGGAGCTCGGCACGGGATGGACGAGCTGGGAGCCAGCCGAGGACGACGGCGCGGACGCCGGCATGATCCCCGCGCCGACGAGGAACGTCGACTTCCCGGCCCGGGCGCAGGAGCTCGGTCTGCGCAAGGCCGAGCTCGCCGCCCGGTTGTACTCGGCTCGCTAGTTGTTCTTCCTCGTGAGGTTGTGAACGCGGTCTGAGGGTGTTTGGCCGCCGATGCCGGTGTGGGGTCTGTGGTGATTGTAGTGATGGAGCCAGGCGTCGTAGGTCGCTGCTCGGGCTTCGTCACTGCGGTAGGTCTCGGCATAGGCCCATTCCTGGGCGAGGGTGCGGTTGAAGCGTTCGACTTTCCCGTTCGTCTGGGGGCGGTAGGGCTTCGTGAATCGGTGTTTGATGTCGGGGCCGAGAGCTGTCGTGAACGCGCGAGATCGATAGCAGGAGCCGTTGTCGGTGAGCACTTCTCGGACGGTGATCCCTGCGGCTTCGAAGAACGCGTTCGCGCGTTCCCAGAACGCTGACGCTGTTTCTTTGCGTTCGTCGCGGAGGATCTCGGAATAGGCGAGTCGGGAGTGGTCGTCGACGGCGTGATGCAAGAAGGCGTAGCCGCGACCTTCCTTCTTGTTGTTGCGGTTCCCGATGGTGCGGCCCAACATGCGATGACCGCCGCCGCCGGGGATGCGGCCTTGCTTCTTGATATCGACATGCACCAGATCACCCGGGTGTTCTCGTTCGTAGCGGACGGGCTTCGGGCGTCGGACCGGCAGTCCGGTGGTCTGGTCGACGTGCGTCAGGATCGGCATCCGAAACCGATGCAGCACCCTCTCGATCGTTGAGCGCGGCACGCGCAGGTGGTAGCCGATGCGGTGCGGGCCCCATCGTCTCGTGAATCGCAACGCGATGATGCGCCGCTCGAGGCGCTGCGCGGTGCGCGCTGGGCTGTGATGAGGACGCGAGGAAAGATCCGTCATCGACGCCCCCGTGCGAGCTCGCCGCGCCCATCTCGATGCCGTCGCTGGCGACACCTGGAACCGCTCTGCAGCTCGCCGCACAGACCAACCATCGATGTTGATCAATGCGGCCAGACGAGCCCGACCGACAGGCGTCAAGGGTGCGTTAGCGTGTGTCACGAAGACCTCCGTGTTCAGAATGTGAGTGTGGTAACCCACATCCTGCCCGGAGGTCTTCGCTACCTCAGCCGTTCACAACGCCCCTGGGAAGAACAGCTAGCCCGCGTCCTTCGTCGGGTCGCCAGCCCGCGCCTTCCGTGCGCTGATCCCGCCTAGGAGCCGAGGACCCCGCGAAGCTCGTCGAGGCTGCGTCGGGCGGCGTCGAGGGCCGTCCCGGAGCCGGTTCCGGCGGAGCGCAGCGCGTCGAGTCGGCCGCCGTATGCGCTCACGGCATCACGCCACTTCGCGTCGATCGATGACGGCGGGACCGCTTCGGACATCCGCTGCGCGTCGATCTGGAGCTGTTCGACGATCGATCTGACCTCGTCAGAGCTGCTCGCGTCGGCGACGAAGCCCAGTCCCGTCTCGGCGTCGTCGAGCAGCGGCGACATCTGATCCCGGAAGCCGGCGACGTCAGGATCGGCAGGCGGCGGAGGTGAGGGCACCGTCGACGGCGTGGGATCCGGTGTCGACGGTGCGGTCGGCGTCGACGTCGGTGTCGGCGTCGACGTCGAGGAGGGGGTCGCCGACGGGGTCGAGGTCGCGGTCGCGGAGGGATCGGGCGTCGGCGCCGCCCCACGCGGGATGAGGAAGAACACCAGGACCCCGACGATGACGACGAAGGCGACGATCAGACCGATGATGAGCCAGATGCGTCCACGGTTGCTCGGCTTGGGCGGGATGGGTGCCCACTGAAGGTCCGGCTGCTGCTCGCTCATGGGATCATGCCTCCAGCGGGGCCATCGGCTGCCAGGAACGGTCGCGACCGAGTCTGCCGCCCTCCCGCAGGCCACGGAAGAGGTTGCTCGTCCCGCGGACGGTGCGCTCCACGAAGACCAGTCGGATGATTTCCTTCGCGAACGTCATCGACGTTCCGAGACCGAACAGGATCGGGTTGTAGACGCCGTGCCTGCGGTAGTAGTTCTTGATGTATGCGCGATTGCGCATGATGTAGAAGCGGTAGGCGTTGCTGGAGGCATTCATGTGGCGGATGCCCATGTCCCACTGCTTGATCTCGCGCGTGCGTCGCAGCACGAACTCGTCGACGATGACGGCCGTCGTCTTGCGCGAGGCGAGCCAGCCGTACATCTGGTCATCCCAGTAGATGAAGAAGCGGTGGTCCGGCAGGCCGATCTGCTTCACGATCGAGCGGTGGATGAACATGCCCTCGAAGCATCCGCTGTTCATCTCCTTGTATCCGGAGTCGTCGAAACCGGACGGGGCGAACGGGATCGGAATACCCATGCGCTCCGCGATGCGGTACTGCCAGTAGAACTCGCTGCCGTCGTAGTCGTAGCGCCGGCCCTGGATGCTCTTGAAGCGCGGGGCCCACTTGCCCATCTTGGCGAGTCCGTCGGGGAGCACCTCGACGTCGTCGTCCATCATCCAGATCCACTCGGAGCCGAGCTCGTAGGCGGTGCGCATGCCCTCGCTGAACCCGCCGGAGCCACCCGTGTTCGTCTCCAGGCGCCGGTAGACGATCTCGGTGCCTATGCTGTCGCGGAACGACTCGACGACGTCGGTCGTGTCGTCGGAGGAGGCGTTGTCGATGATCACGACGCGTCCGGGCTTCGGGTCCATCGCCGTGATGCTGGTGAGGAGTCCGGTGAGCAGATGCGATCTGTTGAAGGTGACGACGACGATCGTCGCCGCTTTCGGATCGAATGCAGCGGGCGCCGCGGTCATACCTTCTCCTCGAAGATCGGTGGGCAGTTCAGGGGTGTGAGGGCTGCGGCGCCTCGGGCCACCGTCGGGGACGATGCGGGACATGACGAGCAGTGAGTAGCCTACCGTCCGCCACCTTCGTATCCGCGGAGAGGCTCACCTCGGCTGCGGAGCGGTGATGGCTAGACTGGTTGCGATGAAGGTACTAATCACCGGCGGCGCCGGATACATCGGATCCACGGTCGCCACCGCGTGCATCGAGGTGGGGATCGACGTGGTCATCCTCGACGACCTCTCCAAGGGGCTTCGGGCGTTCTGCGAGGGACGTGACCTCTACGAAGGCGACATCGCCGACCCGGACGTCCTGACGCATCTTCTGGCAGATCACCCCGACATCGACGCGGTCGTCCATTGCGCCGCACGGATCGTCGTGCCGGAATCCGTCGCCGACCCCCTCGGCTACTATGACGCCAACGTGGGCAAGACGATCGTCCTGCTCCAGCATCTTCGCGACGCGGGGATCGCTCGCATCGTGTTCAGCTCGTCCGCCGCGGTCTACGCGGGGGACAGCGGTGAGGGAGCGGACGAGGGCAGCCCGCTCGGCCCTTCCAGCCCGTACGCCACGACGAAAGCGATGGTCGAGCAGATCCTGAAGGATGCCGCGTCGAATGGTGACTTCCGGGCGATTGCTCTCCGCTACTTCAACCCGATCGGCGCCGACCCGAAGATGCGCACCGGGCTGCAGAACCCCGTGCCCTCGCATGCGCTCGGGAAGATCATGCAGGCCCGCGCCGCCGGCGAGCCGTTCGCTATCACTGGCACGGACTGGCCGACGCGGGACGGCTCCGGACTCCGCGACTACATCCACGTCTGGGACCTCGCGCTCGCGCACGTCGCGGCCGTCCGGAGATTCGATGAGGTCGCGACGCTCGACGACCCCTATCAAGTGGTCAACATCGGCACCGGCGAGGGCGTGACCGTCCGTGAGCTCGTCGCCGCGTTCGAGCGTGTGACTGGTGAGACTCTTCCCGTCATCGAGACTGCCCGTCGTCCTGGAGATCAGGCCGGCGCCTTCGCGGTCGTCGATCGCGCATCCGATGTGCTCGATTGGCGCGCGGAGCGCTCCGTGGATGACGGGGTCCGAGACGCGATCGTCTGGGCGCAGAAGCTGCCCTCGGTGCTCTGACCGGGCTCGTCGGCTACTTCTGCGGCCGCAGCGTCGGGATCGCGCCCGTGTGGGCAGCGTCGATGTTCTCGCGCCAGGACCGCGATTGTCCGGCGCGCAGTGTGCACAGAACGAGCATGAACCATCCCGCGCCCACCAGGGTGAAGCTCTCGAACATCGAGTCGACCGCGAGCGTGACGAGAATGATGGGCGTCCAGGCGTAGACCACGGAGCGGCGCGTGCTGGCGACGAGCCAGGAGCGGATCAGGGCGACACCGCCCAGGAGAAGGAAGACCACCAGGCCAGCGGCACCGAGCTGCAGGAGCACATCGAAGAAGGCGTTCAGCGCACTCTGATGGCGGTCGTCGAGCTGGAAGTTGATGTAGGTGAACGGGTACTCGCCGCGGGCCCAGTCGCCGAACCAGCCCCAGCCCTGGACCGGCTTGACCGCGACGAAGTCGAGGATCGTGTTCCAGAGCGAGCCGCGCAGGGAGAAGTCGGACCCGGCGTCGAGCAGGGCGATGATCTGGTGGCGCAGTGCAAAGGCCGCGGCGAGAGCGAGCGCCACGACCGCAGCGAGCATCCACTGCACGATCGCTCGTCGCTCCGGTGGGGCGTGGCGGACGATCGTGAGCGCCACGGTGACGACGCCGACGGCGCAGGCGAGGACCAGGACCGTCGGCGAGGAGGAGAGCAACGCCAGGAACCCGGCCAGCCCGATCGAGACCACGGCGAGCGGTGCGTTCACCGACTGCGTGCGCCACTCGATGACGAAAGTGATCAGCGCGATGACCGCGATGAAACCGAGCATGTTGCGACTGCCGAACAGGCCCTGGATCGGACCCCCCGCCGCGAGATCGCCCTGGATGCCGAGGAATGTGAACGGCAGGTCGAGCAGGACGCCGGAGAGGATCTCCACGGCGAGGGAGGCGGCCAGCAGCACGCGGAGAGTGTCTCCGATCGCCCGGACGGTCTGGAGGGTGTCGCGGATGTGTCCGATCGTGATGGCCAGGAACGCATAGCCGAACAGCGACATCCAGCCGAAGAGCGTGTCGGACTTGTCGGTCGTCCAGAAGACGCTCACGAGTGCCCATGCGAGGAACGCCAGCAGAGAGGACGGCGCGATGCGCAGCAGCGAGAGCTCCTCCCGGCGTACCCAGAGGATCGAAGCGCCCAGCACGCACAGCACGGCGATGATCGTCCCCAGTGTGACGGCCGATGTCATCTGCCGGATCGCGTACGACCCGAACACCGCCGTCAGCGCGGCGAGCGTGAACGCACGGGCCAGCTCCACCGATCCGAGCAGGCGGACGAACGGGCGCACCGGCGTCACGGCACCCGCCGCTGCTGAGCGCCGCGTTCGAACAGGAGGTCGCGTTCGCCGACCCCGACCAGCGGCACCGACTTGAGTTTGAAAGACAGCAGCACCAGGAGCAGCCAGCCCCACAGCATGATCGGCGTCGACTCGGAGAAGCCCTGCACGAGCAGCACCACCGTGAACAGGTTGGGCAGGAGGGTGAGCGGGGAGAAGGGGCGCTCGCCGTCGAGGTCCCAGCGCGGTCGGTCGACGGCGAAGAACCAGGAGCGCCACAGCAGCGTGCCGTACGCGACGGCCATCAGGATGACACCGACGACGCCGAGCTGGAGGAGCACGTCCAGCCACATGTTGTGGGCATGGAAGACGGTGATGCCGTGGTCGGTGATCCACTCGTCGAAGGCCGGGTCTTCGGGGATCCAGGGGCTCGAGAACCCGTTGCCGAAGACCGGGTGCTCGCCCGCGCGCTGCAGCACCTTCGTCCATGATCTTCAGGCGACCGGTCACGATCACGCTGTCACCGGTGCGCAGTGACGCCTTCGCGTTCTCGCCGAGCTGTCGGAATGCGGCCACGGAGAACCAGTTGGTCCCGGAGTCCGTCCACGTCTGGGTC
>NZ_JAGYWT010000200.1:0-4315 GCF_019279095.1 Microbacterium sp. BF1
CTTCTCGCGGTCGAGCGCGACCGTGGTCTCGCCCGCGCTCTCGTTCCCTGGCGCCTCGATCACCTGCTCCGGAGCCTCGGCATAGAGGTCGGTGAGCCTGCGGTACGACCGGGTGAAGAACGCCAGCGTGGCGGCGACGACCATGATCAGTCCGGCGAACAGGCAGATGAGGGCGATGCCCCGGGCCTCGCCCTCACCGAGCAGCCACGCCCACTGCTGCTGCCCCTCGGCGGTGTTCATGTACGGGATGATCAGGAACTCGGCGATCGGGGCGATCATGAACGCCGTGATCGGCGCGGCGGCGGCCTCCATCGCGGCAGCCACGCCGAAGACGCGGCCCTGCCGCTCGAAAGGCACGACCTTCTGGATCACGGTCTGCTCGGCGGCCTCGACGGGCGGCACCAGAGCCATGTACACCCACATGCCGACCACGTACAGCGGCCACCACTCCCGCAGCATGAACACCGACCCGAGCAGCCCCATCGCGATGACCACGAGCAGCATCGTGCGCATGGGCCTGGGGCCCAGACCGAACTTGGCGACCAGCCCGCCGCCGACCAGGAATCCCGTCGAGGCGAACGCCAGCGCGAAGCCCCACGTCTGCGCGTCGAAGAGTGTCAGTCCGTAGGGATCCATCAACGCCATGTAGACGCCGCCGATGAGGTTGTTGAACGTGGAGAAGATGATCAGCGCGAAGAGCCCGGGAGCCAGACGGATGGCGCGCACGCTTCCGCGGAAGTCGAGTGCGCTGGAGGCATTCGGGTCGGGTTCGGGAGTCCCCTCGGGGATGCGCACGAACAGCAGATGCACGAACGTCATCGCCATGGCCGCGATGGCGATCGCGAGCGTCCACCCCATGCCGAGGAAGCCGATCGAGAGCCCCGAGAAGACGCTCGTCACGACGAAGGCGATGCCCTGCACCGTGCCGACCAGGCCGTTGGCGTTCGCGCGCTTCTCTTCAGAAATGAGCAGGGTGACCGTCGTCGACAGCGCGATGTTGCGCAGCTGCTCGATCACACCGCCGAACAGGATGACACCCGAGAACAGCCAGAACCAGGGCCCTCCCAGATCGAGAAGAGCGGCCTCGGGCTGCCACAGGTAGAGCGCTCCGGCCACGAGGAACGCTCCGGCGGAGATCACGCTCGAGATCACCATGACGGTGTGTTTGCGGTTGCGGTCGACGATCGTGCCGAACGCCATCGCGAAGAACGCGACGAAGAGCATGTAGGCGCCGCCGATGATGCCCGTGGCCAGCACCGACCGCGTCTCGATGTAGACCCAGAACGTGAGCGCGAACCACAGGAAGCTCGTCGTCACGTTCGCGATGAGCGTGTTGACGAGGACGTTGGCGAAAGCCCTCTTCGCTGAGGTGCGCTCCATGGTTTCGAGGGTAGAACCGACCCCCGACATTGGGAAGTCCCCACCGGATCGGAGGCCCGATCACCGGACCGAGAGCAGCACCGGGACAATTAGGCTGGGGAGGTGAGCATCCAGCATGACCCCGCGATCCGGGGCTTCGCCAGTGACAACTACTCCGGCATCCACCCCGAGGTCCTCGCGGCGATCGCCGCGGCCAACGGCGGCCACCAGAGCGCCTACGGGGAGGACGCGTACACCGCGCGCCTGCAGGAGGTGTTCCAGGAGCACTTCGGTGACGGCGTGCAGGCGTTCCCGGTGTTCAACGGCACCGGCGCCAACGTGACCGGCCTGCAGTCGATGCTGCCGCGCTGGGGCGCGGTGATCGCCGCCTCCACCGCGCACATCAACGTCGACGAGGCCGCGGCCCCCGAGAAGATCGGCGGCTTCAAGCTGCTCACGGTCCCCACCGACGACGGCAAGCTCACCCCGGAGCTGATCGACCGCGAGGCGTGGGGCTGGGGCGACGAGCACCGCGCGCAGCCGCTGGTCGTCTCGATCACCCAGACCACGGAGCTCGGCACGCTGTACACGGCGGAGGAGATCCGCACGATCGCCGACCACGTGCACGAGCGCGGCATGAAGCTTCACCTCGACGGCGCCCGTCTGTCGAACGCCGCCGCCGCCCTCGATCTGCCGCTGCGTGCATTCACCCGCGACGCCGGCGTCGACGTGCTCACCTTCGGCGGAACCAAGAACGGCGCCATGCTCGGCGAGGCGATCGTCGTGCTGAACCCCGAGGCGGCCGACGGTCTCACCTACTCGCGCAAGTTCAACATGCAGCTCTCCTCGAAGATGCGGTTCGTCTCCGCCCAGCTGATCGCGCTGCTGGAGGGCGACCTCTGGCTGCGCAACGCCCGGCATGCCAATGCCATGGCGGCGCGCCTGCGCTCCGAGATCGAGGCCGGGATCGCCGACGGATCCATCCGCGGTGTGGACTTCACCCAGCCGACCCAGTCCAACGGCGTGTTCGCCACGCTCCCCGACGGCGTCGCCGACCGGCTCCGCGACTCGTTCCGCTTCTACGACTGGGACGCGGCGCGCAAGGAGGTGCGCTGGATGTGCGGCTTCGACACCGAGGAAGCCGACGTCGACGCGTTCGTCGCCGAGCTCGCCCGCCTCACCACGGCCTGAGCTTCCGGAGAAGTCAGCGCAGGAGGCCGAGGCTCGCGAGAGCCTGGCGGATGAGCGTGCCGCGACCGTTCTCCATCTCGGCGGCGACCGCATCGGATGCGGCGGCCTCCGGCGAGAACCAGGTGACCTCGAGGGCATCCTGGCGCGGCTCGCACGTACCGGTGACCGGCACGACGAAGGCCAGGGACACGGCGTGCTGCCGGTCGTCATGGAAGGCGCTCACGCCGGGCATCGGGAAGTACTCCGCGACGGTGAAGGGCAGCGGCTGCGGCGGCATCAACGGGAAAGCCATCGGACCGAGGTCGTTCTCGACATGCCGGAACAGGGCGTCGCGCACCGTCTCCCCGAAGCGGACGCGCCCCGACACGATCGTGCGCGTCATCTCCCCCATCGGCGTGGAGCGCAGGAGGATGCCGATCTCGGTCACCTGGCCGGAGCCGTCGGTGCGCACGGGAATCGCCTCGACGTAGAGCATCGGCAGACGGCGTCGCGCCTCTGCGAGCTCGAATTCGCTCAGCCAGCCGGGGTTCGCATCCGGGGAGGGCGGGTTCGACTCCCGGAAAGCGCCGAGACCTTCGTCGTCGGGCTCCGGCTCGGGATCAGGTGTGCGGACCGCCATGTGTCCTTTCTACCAGCCGCCTTCCTGAACCGACACCGTGTGCACGTCGGTCGCCCCTGGCAGGATGACGATGTGAGCGAGAACCTGACGATCGACGACACCGCGACCAGATGGTCATCCCCCGACCGCGGCGGGATGCCGCTGCTGGTCCTGCTCCACGGCTACGGTGCCGACGAGCACGACCTGTTCGGACTCGTCCCCTACCTCCCCGAGGGCATCGCCGTCGCATCCGTCGCCGCGCCCCTCGCACCCCCGTGGCCGATGCCAGGGCGCTCGTGGTATCCGATCGAGGGACTCGACGGACGCAGCTCCGCGGCCGTCACCCTCGCGGCGGAGTCCTTCCTGCGCTGGCTCGACACGGCGGCGACCGAGGCCCCCTCGATCGCGCTGCTCGGCTTCTCGCAGGGCGCGGCGGTGTCTCTGCAGGCCCTGCGGCTGGCACCCGAGCGGTTCGGCGCGGTGGTGGCGCTGAGCGGCTATGCGTCCCCGGGAGAGCTTCCGAACGACGAGGCCCTGCAAGAGCTGCGCCCACCCGTGTTCTGGGGCCGAGGAACGCACGACGACGTCATCCCACCCGCGCTGATCGATCACACCGCGCAGTGGCTGCCCACGCACTCAGAGCTGTCGGGCCGGGTGTACACCGGACTCACCCACAGCATCTCCGAGGAGGAGCTCACCGACGTGCACCGGTTCCTCACGAAGTGGCTCGACGGGGTCGCCGCGAGCTAGCCACATCGTCGTGGTCGACGACCGAGCCACGAACCGACACGCCCGGGGTTGCGGGAATGCGACACGCCCGGGTATCGTCGGGGAGTCCTGTCCGCCGTGTCTGGAAGTCCTTTGATCTGATCCGTCGCCTCCGCGCTCTTCTTCCCGCGCGCTGACCCGACGATCGCCGACTCCACGGCAGACCCTCCCCTCCGCATCCTGTGACGCGTGTCACGAGCCGGTAGGGCTCGGTGTCAGTGCACCCATGCACTCGACAGGAGACACTCATGTCAACCCCCACCGCTCTTCATGGGTTCGACCGCGCGCCACACCGTCTTCCACGACGTCCCCAGCTGCCGAGCCAAGCCATGAACCGTGGCGTGTTCACGACGCAGCTGCCCGATCGCCCAGCCGACGGCGCGCTTCGTGATCGACCCG